>NZ_JBHIRH010000005.1:0-122720 GCF_042196945.1 Bartonella sp. AA81SXKL
AGTATACGGATGAGAAAGTTTCTCATATTGTAAAAGATGGAGTTAATGAGGCTAATTCGTATACGGATATGAAGTTTGAGACATTGAATTATGCTATTGAGGATGTTCGCAAGGAAGCAAGACAAGCTGCTGCTATTGGTCTAGCGGTGTCCAACTTACGTTACTATGATATACCAGGATCTTTAAGTGTTTCATTTGGTAGTGGTTTATGGCGCAGTCAATCTGCATTTGCTATTGGTGCTGGTTATACATCTGAAGATGGAAATATTCGCTCGAATGTATCTGTGACAAGTGCTGGAGGTCATTGGGGAATAGGCGCTGGAATTACTCTGAGGTTGAGATGATAATAGAAAAAATAGCTGTTATTGTAAAAACGAGAAGTATGTTAGTAAAGGTTCTGTTTGCTCTTGCCTTAATAGGCAAGAGCGAAAGCTTTGCCAACGAGAACAATAATATTTATACAGTGCATCCACCGCGCTTATCGATACCTAAGGGAGAACCTGGCGAAACACGTCGAATTATTATGCAGTTTTATGATTGGACTTTGATTTGTGACGAAAAACAAAAGCTGAAACATAAGCAAGGTATATGTAATGTGACACAGACGGTTCATGATCAAGAAGGAAATACCATTTTTAGTTGGTCTCTTGTTTCTACGACAAGTGGTCAAGCAGTGATGCTTTTTCGAACATTGCCAAATTCTGATATAAATGTTCCGATTCAAATGTTTGTAAAAGATGTCAAAAAACCTGTTCTTATTCATTATACGCAATGTAATGAAACGGTTTGTTTGGCACAATCACCTGTAGGTCCGGTTTTGACTAGACAAATAGAGCAGAACAATAAGGTACGTATTTCCTATAAAATTAAAGAAGGAAAGGTATTTTCTTTTACTGTACCATTTAAAGGGTTAAATGCGGCACTTAATTCTTTACGTCCTTAGAATCCATCGAGTCTTTTTAATAAGATTCATTTTTTCATAAATCGTTGTATTATATTTTTGAGTGTAAATTATAAGGTCAAATAAGTAATAATTTTTATATAATATGATATCGAGGTGACTTATTGGAAAGAGTGAGAGTTTTATGAATGTAAAGATACAATAGGTTCTTTATATGTAATAGAAAATCAAGTTAGTATTTTCCATAAAGCTTAAAGAGTTATTTCGTTATTTATTAAAAGTAAAAAAGATTAGAAATACTCGATTTATTCCTTACAATAATGAGTAGACTAAATTCTTTTTTTAAGCTTCAAATGGATTTTTAAAGCGGTCTGATTATGCATTAATATTTTTCAGATAAATTTATAATTCTAGAGATTTTTTTGAACGATAGTTTTTATTGGTATTCACAAAATAACAGCTATTGTAATTGCAGTTTGTGGTACTACAGAACTTTTATTTCAGCATAATCAAAGCCATTTCATTGCATATAACAAACGAGGCTCGTGTGTGGATAACGAGATTAAAAAAATTTTTCTTATAAACCGTACTAATGTATAGGTTGTTGTAACCTTAAGAGTCAGTAAATAGTATGATAGTGTAGGTTTGTTACAATAGAGGTGTGCTCCGTGTAAATGGTATAAAGAAAAGAGCATAATTTATAAAAATTGATGTGAACGTAAACGATTAATTTATAGTTTTAAGTTCATAAAGAGAAACATGATTTTACGGAAACAACCGAAAGATTATATAAAAATCTGAATGATGCTAGTGTAGAAAATTTTAATGATAGGAAAAGAAAGAGTGATTTCTTGTATTTATCATTTGATGCTGCATTATTGCTTTATTTAGAAATGAGCAGAAGAGTTTTCGCGTTTATTTATTGGGGGAAACGCTCAAGGGATAAGGGAAATGACCCCGTTAAATTATGGTTCAAAAGAATTGAAACGAGGAGAAATATACGATACCAAAGCAGATCAGTTGTATGATCAGTGCGGTAGTAATACAAATAATCATTCTGCATTGTCACGAACAGAGGCATACTCTATCCTTGTTGATATAAAGAGACAACAGAGAAAAAAACATTATGAACAGAAACAGATTTTTGTTCAATCTGAGGCAGCTTTTGAGTTTCATAGTCAGATAATGATAGGTGCTCAAAAAACAAAAAAACTCAAAGCACCTTTTCTTCGACGGTTCCATCCAGTAAAATCTCCACCTCTTTATGCGGCACTTGATCTCGGAACAAATAATTGTCGTCTTCTTATCGCATCTCCCAGTAAACCTGGATATTTTCGTGTTGTTGATGCTTTTTCTCGTATTGTACGATTGGGAGAAGGTTTAATAAATAACGGTTTTCTTAATACACAAGCTATGGATCGTGCGATTGAAGCATTAAAGATTTGTCATTTAAAGCTAAAACAAAGGCATATTAAGCGTTATCGCTTGATTGCAACGGAAGCTTGTCGTTCTGCAGAAAATGGTAGAAATTTTATTCAGCGTGTTTTGGAGGAGACAGGTCTTGAATTGGAAATTGTTGATCAGCAAACAGAAGCGCGTTTTGCTGTTACAGGGTGTAGTACACTTGTTGAACCAAATACTGACGCAATTGTGCTTTTTGATATTGGAGGAGGATCATCAGAAATTGTGCTACTTGATGTTTCTCAAAAGCGTTCTTTTCGTTTAGCTCGACAAATTATCGCTTGGACTTCTCTTCCTGTTGGTGTTGTTACGCTTGCTGAACGTTTTGGAGGGAATGATATTAGCTTAGACGATTTTGAAAAAATGAAAAGTTATGTGCGAGGGTTATTAAATAATTTTTCAGATCGTCATAAATTAGGAGAGTTAGCACAAGGTTCGAAGTTTCATCTTTTGGGAACCTCCGGTACGGTTACAACTTTAGCAGGAATGTATCTTAATTTAGAGCGTTATGATAGGAAAAAAGTGGATGGCATTTGGATGAATGATGCAGACATTACACTTATGACACAACGCCTATTATCATGGGATATAGAAAAACGTGTCATAAGTCCTTTTATTGGACGCGAGAGAGCAGATTTAGTTTTAGCTGGTTGTGCAATTTTAGATGTTATTCGGGAAGTTTGGCCAAGTCAGCGTTTAAGAGTTGCTGATCGTGGATTAAGGGAAGGAATTTTGATAGAGCTGATGTTACGCGATGGAGTATGGTGTCGTCATAGAAAGAGCAGAGATTTCAAGCGTTAGAGAATTAAATATGGAGACAATGAATAACGATGAAAAAAATAACAAAAACACCGAGAGGTGGCTATGGAGGCTCAGGGTCACATGAATTATATCAGCGCGTAAAAAAGAAAGCAGGAACCATTAAAGCTTCATCACGACGATGGTTAGAGAGGCATCTGAATGATCCTTATGTCCATCAATCAAAAGTAGATGGTTATCGTTCGCGTGCGGCTTATAAACTCATTGAAATTAATGAGCGCTATAGGTTTTTGAAAAAAGGTCAAAAGGTTATTGATCTAGGAGCAGCACCTGGGGGGTGGTGTCAGGTGGCTGAGCGTATAGTAGGGTCAAGTGATGAAGATCCTAGCGTTGTTGGTATTGATTATTTACATGTTGATCCATTACCTAGAGTTGCCATGTTGGAAATGGATTTTTTGCATACAGATGCACAGCAGAAATTAATTGAAACTTTAGGGACAAAACCGGATGTGGTTCTTTCTGATATGGCAGCGCCAACAACAGGTCATCGTCAGACGGATCATTTAAGAACGATTTATTTATGTGAAGTTGCGGCTGATTTTGCTCTTTCGGTTCTCAAGCCTGGGGGATATTTTTTAGTAAAGGCTTTTCAAGGGGGAGCAGAAAACACTCTTCTTGCAAGATTAAAACAGCATTTTAAAAAAGTCTACCATGTTAAACCACCCGCAAGCCGATCAGAATCAGTAGAGCTTTATCTTCTAGCGCTTGAATTTAAGGGAAAAAAATACAAGAATAGCACCTTCTTTTAAGAAGACTTAACTTTACTTAACCTATTTAAATGTGATGATTTTTTTCTCAAAGAGTTATCAGCGATAGCGACAGTTTTTCTGTTATCAATGATGAAAAACTGGTAAAATTAATGTATTACCTATAGAGGTAGAGAGATTGATTTCTCAGTGAGTGTTTCCAATGAAATTTCTTGATCAAGCTAAAGTTTATATTCGTTCTGGTAATGGAGGTTCTGGAGCAGTATCATTTCGCCGTGAAAAATTCATAGAATTTGGGGGGACTGATGGAGGGAATGGAGGACGGGGTGGTGATGTCTGGGCTCTTGTTGTTGATGGGCTTAACACGCTGATTGATTATCGCTACCAACAGCATTTTAAAGCAAAAACAGGGGGACATGGCAAGGGGCGTAATATGACGGGTGAGAAGGGTGATGATGTCATCCTTAAAGTTCCGGTTGGGACGCAAATTTTTGAAGAAGATAATACAACGTTAATATGTGATTTAACGGAAGTGGGACAGCGCTATCGCCTTGCAAAAGGAGGGAATGGCGGTTTTGGCAATCTTCACTTTACAACATCGACAAATCGGGCACCGCGTCGTGCAAATCCAGGTTTGGCTGGAGAAGAGCGTGCAATATGGCTTCGTTTGAAGTTAATTGCTGATGCGGGGCTTGTTGGTTTACCAAATGCCGGAAAATCAACTTTTTTAGCTTCTGTAACGGCGGCAAAGCCAAAAGTTGCAGATTATCCTTTTACTACTCTACATCCTCATCTTGGTGTTGTACGAATTGATGGTCGTGAATTTGTTTTGGCTGATATTCCGGGGTTAATCGAAGGAGCCCATGAAGGGGTGGGAATTGGAGACCGTTTTTTAGGACATGTGGAACGTTGTCGTGTCCTCCTTCATTTGATTTCTGCTCAAGAAGAAGATGTTGCAAAAGCATATCAAATTGTGCGTCGTGAACTTGAGGCATATGGAAATAATCTAAGTGATAAAACTGAAATTATTGCTTTAAGCCAGATAGATACGCTAACGATTGAAGAGCGTAAAACGAAACAGGAAGCTTTGCAAAGAGCTGCGGATCAACCTGTTATGATGTTTTCTGCCGTTAGCCGCGAAGGTTTAGAAAATGTGCTGCGTGCTGGTGCACATATTATTGAAATGTCACGCAAAGAGGAGATTAGTGGGGATAGCAAGGTTGATTGAGATGGCTGTTGGATCGCAAAAACTTACACACTATAAACGTATTGTGGTCAAGATTGGATCTGCCCTTTTGGTTGATCCTCAGGCAGGTTTACGGGTTGAATGGCTTAAAAGCTTGATTAGTGATGTTGTTGAATTGCACAAAAAAGGTGTAGAGATATTGTTGGTGTCTTCAGGTGCTATTGCTTTAGGAAGGACATTGCTACAGCTTCCTAAGGGGGCTTTGAAATTGGAAGAAAGCCAGGCATGTGCTGCTTTGGGGCAAATTGAGTTAGCTAAAACCTATGGTGATGCGCTTGCTCAACATGGGCTCAAAACAGGCCAAATTTTGCTCACTTTATTTGATACGGAAGAGCGAAGGCGTTATCTCAATGCACGTGCAACGATTAATGTACTTTTACGTTTTAGAGCAGTACCTGTTATTAATGAGAATGATACTGTTGCGACAAATGAAATTCGTTATGGTGATAATGATCGTTTAGCTGCACGTGTGGCAACAATGATGGGGGCAGATCTTTTAATACTTTTATCTGATATTGATGGTCTTTATACAAAGTCTCCCCATAGTGATCCTACGGCTGAATTTATACCTTTTGTTGCATCCATTACGCATGATATCGAAAAAATGGCAGATGTTGCTGCTTCAGAGTTTTCACGGGGAGGAATGAAGACTAAGCTTGAAGCCGGAAAAATAGCTAATGCTGCTGGAACGGCGATGATTATCACCTCAGGCAAGCGTATGAATCCTCTTGCTGCAATTGACAAAGGTGAACGCAAGAGTTTTTTTGCGGCAAGTAAGAAATCTGTCAATGCTTGGAAAACATGGATTTCTGGTCATTTAGATCCATCTGGTGTTTTGACGATTGATCAAGGAGCCATTAGGGCTCTTGAAACAGGAAAATCGTTATTAGCAGCAGGGGTTATTGGCGTTGAGGGAAATTTCCAGCGTGGGGATACGGTTGCAATTGTTGGTACAGATGGGGTTGAGATTGCGCGTGGACTTGTAAGCTATGACAAAGATGAGGCTGTACGCATTATAGGACATAAAAGTGAAGAAATTGAAGCTATTCTTGGGTATGAGGCGCGCTCTGCTATGGTGCATCGTAATGATATGATTGTA
Source organism: Bartonella sp. AA81SXKL (assembly GCF_042196945.1). Classification (NCBI taxonomy): domain Bacteria; kingdom Pseudomonadati; phylum Pseudomonadota; class Alphaproteobacteria; order Hyphomicrobiales; family Bartonellaceae; genus Bartonella; species Bartonella sp. AA81SXKL. Next base: position 6,234 of record NZ_JBHIRH010000005.1, read on the forward strand.
CGTTGCTTGATCAATTCTGTTTAAAAAAGTTACTTTTGTTTTTATTGTTTTCGCAGAGTGGATAATACGATGACTTTAGAAGAACAAATGAAAGATATGGGACAAAAAGCACGCTATGCCGCTGCAGCGTTGGCCGTTGCTTCTTCTGAGCAAAAGAATAATGCATTAGAAATGATCGCTTTAAGTCTAGAGGCTCAGTCAGATAAAATTTTACGGGCGAATTGTCAAGATTTAGAGAATGCTGCTCAGAATAATTTGAAAGCTGCAATGATTGATCGGCTAAAATTAGATGACTTGCGTTTACGTGCAATGATAGACAGTGTTCGTCAAGTTGCTCGTTTATCTGATCCTGTTGGACAGGTTATGAGTGCGTGGAAACGTCCAAATGGGCTTCATATAAGTCGTGTACGAACACCTCTTGGTGTGATTGGCATTATTTATGAAAGTCGTCCTAATGTTACAGTTGATGCGAGTTCTTTGTGCTTAAAAGCAGGTAATGCTGCGATTTTGCGCGGTGGTTCGGATAGCTTTCATTCTTCTCATGCTCTTCATTTAGCTTTGGTACAAGGTTTAGAGCGCTCTGGTTTACCCAAAGATGCTATCCAAATGGTTGGAACGACAGATCGTGCTGCCGTTGGGGAAATGCTCAAAGGATTGGATGGAGCGATTGATGTGATCGTACCACGTGGTGGAAAGAGCCTTGTTGCCCGCGTTCAGTCTGATGCACGTGTTCCAATTTTTGCTCATTTGGAGGGACTTTGTCATATTTATATTGATAAATCGGCAGATTTAGATATGGCACGCAATATTGTTTTAAATGCAAAGCTGCGGCGAACAGGGATATGCGGTGCTGTTGAGACAGTTCTCATTGACAGCCAAGCATTAAAAAAGTTTCTTCCTGTTTTAACTGCTTTACAGGAGAAGGGATGTGAAATTCGCGCCACAGAAGATATTGTTTTTCTTATACCAGATGTCAAATTAGCTTCTGAAGAAGATTGGTCGCATGAATATCTTGATGCTATTCTTTCTGTTAAAACAGTTGAGGGTGTTGAGGGAGCCATTGCTCATATCAAGCGTTATTCATCAGGACATACGGAATCGATTATTGCTGAGGATTTGGAAGTGGTGAAGAATTTTTTTAATCATTTAGATTCAGCTATTTTGCTGCACAATGCATCTACACAATTTGCTGATGGAGGTGAATTTGGTTTTGGAATGGAAATTGGTATCGCAACAGGAAAAATGCATGCACGTGGTCCCATAGGTGTTGAACAGCTAACATCATTTCAATATCACGTTAAAGGAAATGGTCAGGTTAGAGCTTGAGAACATTATTTTTTCCATGGAAAAATTGTATGCCACATGTTGAAAGATCTAATGTTGTGGGTCTTTTTGGTGGTTCCTTTAATCCACCGCATGCGGGGCATCTTCTTGTTGCAAAAATTGCCATTCGGCGTTTGCATCTTGATCAGTTATGGTGGATGATCACTCCAGGAAATCCTTTAAAGGATTGTACACAGTTGCTCTCTTTAGAGGAGAGAATGCAATTAAGTTTTAAACTTATTGACCATCCAAAAATTTGCTTAACAGGTTTTGAACAGGCTATAGGGAGTAAAGTATCAGTAGATACGATTTTTCATATTCTTACCCATTACAGTGGCGTAAATTTTGTATGGATTATGGGGGCAGATAGTTTTGCGACGATACATCATTGGTATCGATGGCATGATATCGTCTCTATGCTTCCTATTGCGATTATTGATCGTCCTTTAGGAAATCGGTCAGCACTTTCTTCTCCTATGGCACATATTTATCGCCGTTTTCGTTTGGATGAGAGAGAAAGTAAGCGATTACCTTTTATCAAGCCACCAGTTTGGACTTATTTGCATGGACCTTTATCTTTTCAGTCTTCAACAAACCTTCGTTTGAAGAAGAATGATTTTTCTTGAACATTTCATAAGATTCTGCTTCTCTTTAGAGAAGTCTCTTTTTTAGATTCCACAACGATAAGAAAGGATATTGATCTGAAAAACGTTGCACACAAACACTCTTACAATATTATGCCTTCAAAAGAAAAAAAAGTTTTTTCTGTGAGTGAGAGTCTTGAAGTTATTCTCAAGAGTTTAGAAGATACAAAAGCAGAAGATATTGTTGCTATTGATATTCGAGGGAAGTCATCTTTGGCTGATTATATGGTCATAGCTTCAGCAAATTCGCAGCGTCATGTATCGTCTGTTGCTGATCATTTATTACATACTTGGAAAGATAGTGGGCAGGGGCTTGCGCGTGTAGAAGGGCTTGCTGGAGGTGACTGGGTATTGATTGATACAGGTGATATTATCATTCATCTTTTTCGTCCAGAAATTCGTCTTTTTTATAATTTAGAAAAAATATGGATGACGCCGGATTTAAACGATACGGCTTTGCTTCTCTTCGGAGATCATTAAAATGCAAATTTCTGTTTTTGCGGTTGGTCGTATGAAAAGTGGGGCGGAGCAAAAATTAGTTCAGCATTATTTGGATCGTTTTTCTAAAATTTCTGGAGATGTAGGCTTGCATTTAAAAAAGTTACAAGAGATACCAGAAAGTCGTGCTCAAACAGTTTGTCAACGTATGGATGAAGAGGGGAGAAAACTTATTGAATTTTTACCTGAAAAATGTCGATTAATTGTGTTAGATGAGCGTGGAGAATCGATTTCTTCAACTTCTTTTTCTGAAAAATTGAGGTGTTATCGTGATGAGGGCATTCGAGATGTCGTCATCGCTTTGGGAGGACCTGATGGGCATAATGAACAAATAAGGAAGCGTGCTGATTTTCTTTTATCTTTTGGTTTGATGACGTGGCCACATCAAATTGCACGTATTCTTCTTACAGAACAACTTTACCGCGCTGTAACAATTGAAAATAATCATCCGTATCATCGTTTTTAATATTTTTGTTCAATTTTTAGCACTTATTTATATGTTTATTAATATTGTTTTAGCTGACACCATTTAAAGCATCTCTAATGTATACGATGAGGTGTCATGGTTTTTGCAAATGAAAAAGCTTCTTCATAGAAAGATGCTATATTTATATGAGGAGTGCGTCATATTTGTCATTCTGCTCTTGAGTATGTTTTTTTGCTTTTCTGTATCGCATGCGGAAGAAATGAGGAGTACGGAAGTACATAAAGAATTGGGAGAAATTCGCCAAAATATTTCACTTTCGCGTGAGCGTGTTACTTTTCTTATGCATCAAGTTGAGCATTTAAAAAAAGATCAACGTGTTTTGAGTGATGCACTCATAAAGGCGGCTAAAGAAGAACGTATAGTAGCAGATGATATTGCTAAAAGGGAAGAAAAGCTTAAAAAAATGATAGAAAAGCGGGTACAAGTCTATCAAAGTTTAAAAAATCGTCGTGCTGAATTTGCGGAAGTTCTTGCAATTTTGGAACGTATGGGATTGAATCCGCCTCCTGCTCTTATGATACAGCCAGAAGACGCGTTGGCTTCTATACGTAGTTCTGTTTTATTAGGTACTGTTATTCCTCAGATGCAAGAGAAAACACGAGATTTAAAAGGGGAACTCAAGGAGTTGACCAATTTGAGTAATTCCATTACTACGGAATATACGGCATTAAAGACAAAACTGCAAAATCAAGCAGAGCAGCGAAAACGTCTAGAGCTTTTATTAGACCAAAAAAACAAACTACAAAAAAAATCAGAAAAAGAACTTACAGAACAGCAACAAAAAAATATTGCTCTTGCTAAAAAAGCGCAGTCTTTGGAAGAATTGATTTTAGAGCTCGATCGTCAGTCAAAACTTAGCTCTGATGCATCAGTACAGGTACGGAAAAGTTTACAATTGTTAGAACAGTCCAATTTTGAAAGCCGAAAAGGTTCTTTACTTTTTCCTGTTTCAGGAAAAAGAATACATCACTCTAACAAAAGTTCGCAGATTACGCGCTTTGGTGAAACGATAGAAACAGAGTCAGGAGCTGTTGTTATTTCACCTGTGGATGCTTTTGTTGCTTTTGCTGGGCCATTTCGTTCTTACGGACATTTAATCATTCTCAATGTTGGAAATGGTTATCATATCATTTTTACTGGAATGTCGAGAATTAATGTAAAACAGGGGCAGTTTGTTCTTTCAGGTGAGCCTCTGGGTATAATGGAGATGCAATTTATTTCAAACAGTGTTGCATTGGATATAGGAAAAACTTCTCCAATGCTTTACATTGAGTTTAGAAAGCAGGGAAAACCTGTAAATCCAACTCCTTGGTGGCAGACTGAAAAAATAAGAAGGAGCCAAAATGATTCGTAAAGTTATTCTTTTGGTCGCTGGGGTATTGCTCGGCGCCTGTTCAATGATTATGGTGCAGTCTGTTGCTGCGAATAATGAAGATAATGCATATAAAAAGCTAGCTATATTTGGCGATGTTTTTGAGCGTGTGCGTATGCAATACGTTACAGTTCCAGATGATAAAAAGCTTATTGAAAATGCTATCAATGGCATGCTCACATCACTGGACCCTCATTCATCTTATTTGAATGCTGAAGAAGCCAAGGATATGCGGGATTCTACGAAAGGAGAGTTCGGAGGTCTTGGTATTGAGGTCACTATGGAAAAAAACTTAATTAAAGTTGTTTCACCAATGGATGATACTCCCGCTTCAAAAGCAGGTATTCTAGCAGGAGACCTTATTTCAAAAATTGATGATGTACAAACGAATGGTCAAACATTGAATGAAGCTGTTAATAAGATGCGAGGTGCTCCTGGAACACCAATTACCTTAACAATTATTCGTTCTGGCGTTGATAAGCCATTTGAAGTGAAGATTGTTCGTGATATTATCAAAGTAAAAGCGGTGAAATATCGGGTTGAGGGTGATATTGGATATTTAAGAGTTATCCAGTTTTCTGAACAGACATTAAATAATCTTCTAGCGGCAATTAAAGATATCCAATCTAAAATTCCTGAAGATAAGCTAAAAGGTTACGTCCTTGATTTGCGGCTTAATCCGGGTGGGCTTTTAGATCAAGCTGTTAATGTTTCGAGTGCTTTTCTCAATAAAGGTGAAATTGTGTCGACTCGTGGGCGCAAAAAGAGTGATGTGACAAGATTTGATGCGAAGCCAGGTGATGTCATCAATGGAAAACCGCTCATTGTTCTTATTAATGGTGGTTCAGCAAGTGCTTCTGAAATTGTTGCGGGTGCATTGCAAGATCATCGTCGTGCAACAATTTTAGGGACGCAGTCTTTTGGTAAAGGATCTGTTCAAACAATTATTCCTTTGGGTGAAAATGGGGCTTTACGCTTAACAACAGCGCTTTATTACACGCCATCAGGCACTTCTATTCAAGGAACAGGGATTACGCCTGATATTATTGTAGAGCAACCACTTCCTGAAAAATATAAAGGTTATGATGTAAAAGTTGGTGAGTCTGCATTAAAAGGACATATCAAAGGAAAACGAGAAAGTAATAAAGGATCTGGTTCAGCTGCTTTTGTTCCCAAAGACCCTAAAGATGATATTCAATTGAATGAGGCCTATAAACTGTTACGAGGTGAAATGGCAAATGCAGCATTTCCACCAGATCCCAATAAGGATGTGTTAAAGTGAGAATTGATATCTATAGCTTGCGATTTTGAGGAATATTAAATGGATGCAGATATTAATTTGAAGATTCTTCCATATCGCAAATGTGTTGGGATTGTTGTCTTTAATCATGAGGGGAAAGTGTGGGTTGGGCGTCGTTTAATGATGCCCATTCATGCAGATGCAGATATTGACATATCTCATCGTTGGCAGCTTCCTCAAGGAGGGATTGATGAAGATGAAAAACCATTAGATGCGGCATATCGTGAACTTTATGAAGAAACGGGTATTCGATCTGTAAAGTTGATTAAAGAAGCACAAAATTGGTTCCATTATGATTTTCCACAAGAACTTATTGGGTGCACATTAACAAATAAATATCGTGGGCAAATACAAAAATGGTTTGCTTTCCAGTTTACAGGAAAGCTTTCTGAAATTGCGATTAATCCGCCACCAGATGGCAATAAAGCAGAATTCGATCAATGGAAATGGATTGATCTAGAAACCCTTCCGTTGATTGCTGTTTCTTTTAAAAAGCACGTTTATACGAAAATTGTCAGCGAATTTCGAGGTAGCCTTAGACCATTATAAAAGCTATATGATTATGAGAAAGCTTTTTTTATTAAGATGCTTTATATTATAATAAATAATAAACATGTTTATCTTTTATGTAAAGAACAGGAATATAAAATGAAAAAGTTATTTAATTTACTTATAGTTTTTACTCTCTTGAGTATTTCATCTGTTGCATTTGCAACAAGTTCAAAGCCTCCTGCATCAAAAGATGCGGCAGCGACATTGCCAAATGGAGCTTCTTCTTTGACTGAAACCTACGGTTTGTGGACTATTAACTGTGGTATACAAGAAGGGAAAAGAATTTGTTTTATGCACCGTCAAGAAGTGAATGAGCAGGGGCGTGTTGTTGTGGCTATGGGACTTACTCTCGATGCTGAGGGTGTTGTATCTGGTAATTTAACAGTTCCTTTTGGCATTTTGGTTTCTAAACCTGTTCGTTTACAAGTTGATGAGGGAAAAGCTGTTATCGAAACCGGTATCCGGACTTGTGTACCAGCAGGTTGTGTGGTTCCTGTCGTTTTTGACAAAAATCACGTAGCAGCTTTACGTTCTGGAAAACAGTTAAAGTTGGCGATGACAATTGCTGCTGCAGGTGAACCAGCTTTGAATGATTTATTTGTTCAGCTAGATGGTTTTAGCAGTGCTCTTAATCGTTTGACTGCTTTGCAGAAATAATTTTAAAACTAAAAGCGGCCTTTAAAAGGCCGTTTTTAGTTTGTTTGTTTTTTATAATTAATAATTAAAACGATGAGATTTAAGATTAATCCTATAAGGGATATTCAGATTTTTTGCCGTTTCTTCTATTTTATGTGCTATTTTTAATTTTGATATTTGTTTTCTAACTGCATCGTCATTAAATAGAGAGATGAAGAATTTAGATGTCTGGTTTTTATTCAAGAAAAAAGAGTATTGAAATATAAAACCATTTTTTGATACACAGACCTGCTTTAATGAAGGTTTTCTATACGCTCTTCTGTTTCCTTGATTGAAAGGGATGACGCATGATTTATGCATTGCTTCGAACGATTGATTTGATTTTTGAGATTTATATTGATATTTTAATCGCGAGTGTCATTTTTTCTTGGCTTTATGTCTTTAATATCATAAATTCGCGCAATCGCTTTGTTGTTTTGATAGGAAGCTTTCTATATCGTCTTACAAATCCCGTTCTAAGCCGTATCCGGCAAATTTTACCAAATTTTGGAACGATTGATATTTCACCTATTGTAGTGTTCATTATTATTTATTTTATTCGTACTTTTATGTGGCGCGTTTACGCAAACATGTATGTATAGAAATATTACTTGAGGCGAATACATGTTTTATCAAGTTGATAAAAATAACTTGATTTTGTTTGTATATCTCATTCCAAAATCATCTGTTGACAAAATAATAGGGGTTGAATGTAGGGATGGTGAAAAACAATATCTGGTTATACGCCTTCGTGCTGTTCCTGAAGATGGAAAAGCGAATAAAGCTCTCATTAAATTTCTTGCGAAGCAGTGGAGAATCCCATCTTCTTCTATTTCTCTGAAAAACGGTGCAATATCTCGCTACAAACAACTTTACTTTTCAACACATTTAGAAGAGCTAAAACAGATATGGCAATCCTTTAGAGATTACATCTCGTAGAAAAAATAAATAACAAAGCCTATTTTTTTATAGGCTTTATTTTATTAAAATCGTTATACTTTTTTATTGCGCTCAACAGCTTGCCTAATTAATTCATGAGCAAAGTTTTTATCACGCCATCCTTCAATTTTAGCCCATTTTCCAGGTTCCAGATCTTTGTAATGCTTGAAGAAATGTTCAATTTGTTTGAGTGTAATCTCGGGCAGGTCTGTATAGTCATGAATATTGATATAGCGTTTTGTTAATTTTGTAGTGGGAATGGCAATAATTTTTTCATCTTTACCACCATCATCTTCCATCATTAGAGCTCCGATGGGGCGAACATTAATAACACAACCAGGCATAAGTGGACGGGTATTACAGATAAGGACATCAATAGGATCACCATCATCTGAAAGCGTATGAGGGACAAAACCGTAATTTCCAGGATAAACCATTGATGTATGAAGAAAACGGTCAACAAATAATGCACCCGACTTTTTATCCATCTCATATTTTATTGGCTGCCCACCAAGGGAGACTTCCACAATAACGTTAATATCTTCTGGTGGATTTTTGCCTACGGGTATTTCCTTAATATTCATAGAGACATCCTTTCTGGAATATAGTGAGGCTCAATACAATTAAATATTTTACCAAAGAGATTATGAAATTAATTTGAAATTGATGCACGTGTTTTTTCAAAACGTTTACGTTCATTAGGATCAAGATAGAGCTTGCGGAGACGAATATTTTTAGGGGTTACCTCTACAAGCTCATCATCTTGTATCCACGATAAGGCGCGTTCTAACGTCATTTTAATGGGAGGCGTTAACTTTACGGCCTCATCTTTTCCAGAAGCGCGCATATTGGTGAGTTTTTTTCCTTTTAACACATTAACTTCTAAGTCATTATCTCGTGAGTGGATGCCAATAATCATACCTTGATAGACTTTCACACCCGCATCGATGATCATAGGTCCACGATCTTCAAGATTAAAAAGAGCATAAGCGACAGATTCACCGTTGTCATTTGAAATCATAACACCATTAACACGACCAGCAATGTCTCCTTTATAAGGTTCATAAGCATGGAAAAGGCGATTCATAATTGCTGTACCACGTGTGTCCGTTAAAAGTTCAGATTGATAACCAATGAGTCCTCGGGTTGGGGCATAAAAGACAAGGCGGACACGATTACCTCCAGAAGGACGTAACTCCACCATTTCGCCTTTACGTTCAGACATTTTTTGTACAACAGTACCGGAATATTCTTCATCAACATCGATAACAACTTCTTCGATTGGCTCAAGAGTTATTCCATTTTCATCTTTTTGCATAACAACACGTGGGCGTGAAACACTAAGTTCAAATCCTTCACGGCGCATATTTTCAATGAGAACTGCAAGCTGTAATTCTCCTCGTCCTGAAACGTAGAAAGAATCTTTATCGGCTGATTCTTCAATTTTAAGAGCGACATTGCCTTCTGCTTCTTTTAACAATCGGTCACGAATGACACGACTTGTTACTTTATCGCCTTCAGTTCCAGCAAGGGGACTATCGTTGACGAGAAAACTCATAGTAACAGTAGGAGGATCAATTGGTTGGGCAGTAAGGGGTTCATTGACAGTAGGATCACAGAAAGTATCAGCAACGGTACCTTTTTGCAGACCTGCAATCGCAACAATATCACCAGCACTTCCTTCTTCAATAGGTTGCCGTTCTAAGCCACGAAATGCTAAAATTTTTGAAATACGCCCAGTTTCTAAAAGTTTTCCATCTTGTCCAAGAACCTTGACATTTTGATTGGGTTTCAAAGAGCCAGAATGAATCCGTCCTGTAATAATTCGTCCCAAAAACGGATCCGCTTCAAGAATAGTTCCAATCATGCGAAACGGTCCTTCTGCTACACTAGGAGAAGGGACATGCTGCGTCACAAGATCAAATAAAGGACCTAATCCCTGATCTTTTGGTCCTTCAGGGGCTTCAGCCATCCATCCATCGCGTCCAGATCCATAAAGAATAGGAAAATCAAGCTGTTCATCGGTTGCGTCAAGAGCAGCGAAAAGGTCAAAAACCTCATTAATGACTTCATCAACGCGTGCATCCGGTCGGTCAATTTTATTAATAGCAACAATAGGGCGCAATCCTACTTTCAATGCTTTGCCAACGACAAATTTTGTTTGTGGCATTGGTCCTTCAGCAGCATCAACAAGTACAATAGCTCCATCAACCATATTGAGGATGCGTTCAACTTCTCCACCAAAGTCAGCGTGTCCTGGTGTATCAACAATATTAATTCGAGTATCTTTCCAAACAACAGATGTCACTTTCGCTAGGATTGTAATTCCGCGTTCTTTCTCAATATCGTTTGAATCCATCATACGTTCGCTTGTACGCTGATTATCACGGAAGTTTCCTGATTGCTTGAGAAGCCCGTCTACAAGCGTTGTTTTCCCATGGTCAACGTGGGCAATGATGGCAATGTTACGCAATTGCATAAATTTTCTTCTTTTCGTTTAATGAAATTTCATTTGAGGCAAAGTCTTTACATTCTTTGCCTGACTATTAAAAAACCTTTTACATGTTTTTTTATAATTTTGGAAGATGGAGGCAATATTTTTATGGCAAAACTATTTATCCAAGTCTTTAAGGCTCTATTGAGCTTCGATTTCTGAAGCTTCGTAAAAGTTTTTTATAGTACGTATGTTCTATTCTCGAGCTAAAAATTATCCCAAAAATCACAGTCAATTTGATTTTTATCAATATGACACAAGAAATTTATATGAATTCTTGTAAGAGTAAGTAAGTATAAAGCTAGCGATATTGTGGTTGTTGTTTTGCAAAGAGATTGCTAAAAATCCGGAATATCTCTTAATCCATAGCCAATTTATTGACAACTTTACAATATTTTATTCTAAATAAAGCTTTTTCTTATTCCATAACTTGTCAATCAAAATCCAGATCTAATGCAACCGTGTATTTGAGGTAAATATTGAGACGATTAAGAATTTTATAAGAAGTTCTAGCTTTTGTATGCCAGATTAGGGCAAGAGTTATATCTGTTTGATTTATTTATGAACTCGGAATACAGTCTTATTTAGAAAGAATATGAAGGCATCCAAAGAAAATTCCCATCTTTGCTGTTAATCCAATTTATAATTTCAAAAGCATCTAAAGTAATATCTTTTAAACCATGGAGATAGTGCATTGCCTTACTTTTGTTAATTGCACTCTCTAATAGGAGTATGCTTTTCATGCCAAACAGAACACTTTAAACAGCATATACTTTTTGTTGCATATTCATGTACTTAAGAGAGATTGCTTAACGTACACTACATCCATTCCATGATAGAGCTCATAAATGATATAATATACGCGAATAGTATACTATTAACGCCTTTGTGAAGAAATATAAAGCCTGTTGAGTATCATCATGATTATTCTTTCTCAGCTGTCAATATTGCGCCAGTTTTTGATACGAGAGAGAGAGGATATAAGAAGTATTTTATTTTTTCTTGAATAGTTTTTAGACATACACCGATCTCGTTTGTGACTGGCAAGAAGATGACTTTAATCGATTTAATATGAGAAGCTTTATGATGAGGTAAAATTACGTTATTCGGAGCTGTTATTCAAAAAAATAATAAATTATCTATAGAGCGGTGCGCTAGAAAATAAATAATAAAGCTTATTCTCTTATGGAAAGAATCTTAGGTTACATGACAAGATTTTTCCATAAGTAAGAGTTTTTACTTTACATGTTTAAAGAAGAGTTCCTGACAAAATGAGAGAAGCTACAGAAAAATAGATTATAATGCCCATGACATCTACTAAAGTTGCCACAAAAGGAGCAGAAGCACTTGCTGGATCAAATTTTAAACCTTTAAGAATAAAAGGCAACATAGATCCAGAAAGAGAACCAAAGGTAACGATTCCAACTAAAGCTGTACCCACTGTTGTCGAAATAGCAATCCAATGTTGGCCATAGTCGTAGATACCCAGTTTTTGCCAAAGAGCAATGCGCGTAACACCAATAATTCCTAATAAGAGACCAAGGGATAATCCTGTTGGAATTTCACGAATGATCACTTTCCACCAGTCTTTCAACGTGAGTTCACGTAAAGCCAATGCACGGATAATAAGGGATGTAGCCTGTGAGCCGGAATTTCCTCCTGAGCTCATAATGAGAGGTATGAACAGTGTAAGAATAATCGCTTTTTCGAGTTCTGTTTCGAAATGTTGCATAGCGCTTGCTGTCAGCATTTCACCGATAAAGAGTAAAGCGAGCCAGCCTCCGCGTTTTTTCATCATTTCAGGAAACTTAATTTGCATATAGGGCTTATTAAGTGCTTCCATACCCCCAAATTTATAGGCATCTTCATTCATTTCATCGACCATAGTATCAAGCACGTCATCAACGGTTACAATGCCAATGACATGGTTACTTTCATCAACTACAGGCACAGAGAGAAGATCATGGCGCTGGAAAAGGCGTGCGATATCTTCATGATGTGTGAAAGGTGATATTGTAATGGGCGAGTCATGGGTAGGGACATTAAGAATTTGTTCATCAGGTGAGGCAAGAATAAGGTTACGCAGGGAAACAGCTTTGAGAAGAGTACCTGTTTTGGGGTCAATTACATAGCTGGTATAAACTGTTTCACGTGTTCGCTCGACCTCACGAATGTGATCCAAAGTTTTTTGTATGGTCCAGTTTGAAGGAACGGCTATAAACTCTGTTGTCATCAGTGCTCCTGCTGTATGATCAGGATAACTGGTGAGTTTTTTAAGTTCAGCGCGCGTTAAGGGGTTAAGCAAGGCATAAAGTCGTGTGCGGGTTTCCTTATCCATTTCTTGAAAGACGTCTGCAGCAGCATCGGCAGACATGCCATCAAGAATTTCAACAGCACGATTTATAGGGAGAAGTTCTAGGATGGCAGCAGGTTGCTCAAGCTCTGGTTTATCAAAAAGTTCGATAACATAATCAAGAGGCAGAAGACTAAGAATAGTTACACGTTCCATGATATCGAGGTCATTGATGATATCAATAGAGTCTGCAAAATGCTGGTTCTTTAACTTTTCAGCGAGAGCTTCAGGAGAAAAATTTTTGAAGTCGAAGGCCGTTTTGATTTCAGTCATGATAAAGTACCTCCTGAAGAGTTGGAGAGTTGTAAATCTAGATAATAGATGAGATAAAAACAAAAGTTTATGGAAGATTTAAAAAAAACTCCCCAGCTATATTCCCAATTGTTAATATTTGAAGTAAAGTCAAGGGTAAATTATAAGTTATAAACAAGTTTCTGAATCACTAAAACGAGAATACAGCTTAATTTGAGGATAATATAAAAACGTAAATGTAAAAATCAGTTCTGATTTTACCATCATTTCTTTAATGTAGTTTGCGATTTTCAAAAGAATCTAAAGCAATATTTTATAAAGAGTGGAGATTATGCTTTTCTCCAAGTGTTTTTGTTAATATGCAATTCTATTGTGATGTGCGAGCGAATAATCTTTATTGCTTCAATATAATATGGTTTGAATGAAAGAACTTTACGATTTTCAGGTTTTTTATTCAATAGGGTTTTGAAAGGTAGTTTTGAAACTCACGAAATAGTTTTAGTATGTTATCAATTTGTGTCGTAAAGATAATTGTTACAGTTTAAATTTATAATGGAGACATAAAGTATTATGACAAAAGCAGCAGTGCTGGACTGGAAGGGATTTTTAGGTCTTCCTGATTTTTCTTCTATAAGTGACGAAGATTTTAAACCCGCTTTTGAACAGGCACTTCAAGAAGCAGAAGAAGAACTAGAGGCAATTGCGATGGTGCAAGAACCACCAACGCTTGAGAATTTTTTGCAGCCTTTTGAGCTTTGCGGCAAAGCGCTTGATCGAGTCTGTTCAATATTTTTCTTACGCACCAGTGCTCATACGAATGTATTAATTCAACAGCTAGAGCAAGAGTTCGTTGTAAAACTTTCTCGTTATTCTTCAAAAATGATGATGGATGCGCGGATATTTGCGAAAATAGATGTACTTTATAAACAGTCGCAGCTGGGCACATTTGAGAGTGAAACAACACGTGTTCTTGAATTATGGTGGAAAAAGTTTGTTTGTCATGGGGCAAAACTCGATGAAAAAGCTAAGAAACGGCTTTTGGAAATTAATGAAAGACTTGCTTTTTTAAATGCTACTTTTGGACAAAATGTCTTAAATGATGAAGCTGAATGGATTCTGTTTTTAAAACAAACAGACTTATCTGGTTTACCGCAAGATCTCATTGCTTCAATGAAGGAAATTGCGTGTGAAAGAGGCAATGAAGAAGCGTATGCATTAACACTAGCACGTTCGATTGTTGAACCTTTTTTAAAATTCTCTGATCGTCGTGATTTGCGTGAGGTTGCATTCCAAGCTTGGGCTAAACGTGGTGAAAATAATAATAAGAATGATAATAAAACAATTATTGTAGAGATTGTTGCGCTTCGAGATGAGCAGGCTAAATTATTGGGATATAAATCTTTCGCAGATTTGAAGCTCGATAATACTATGGCTAAAAGTGTTGATTCCGTTATGGATTTGCTTATGCCTGTATGGGAGCGCGCAAGAGCGAAAGCTTCTACTGAGCAAATTGACTTACAAAATTTTGCCAACAATCAGGGCAGCAATGAATCTTTAGCTGCTTGGGATTGGCGTTATTATGCTGAAAGACTTCGCACTGAAAAACTTTCTTTCGATAGCGCTGAGATTAAATATTATTTTCAGCTTGATCTTATGATTAAAGCGGCTTTTGGGGTAGCCGAAAAACTCTTTAGCATTACATTTGAAGAAAAAAACGCTGTTACACTTTGGCATCCTGATGCACGTTTGTGGGAAGTAAAAAAGTCTGATGGAAGTCTACTTGGGCATTTTATTGGTGATTATTTTGCGCGTTCTTCAAAACGCTCCGGTGCGTGGATGAGTAGTTTGCAATCACAACATAAATTGGATGGCGGACAAAAGCCTATTATCTACAATGTTTGTAATTTTGCTAAACCACCTAAAGGGGAAGTTGCTCTTTTATCACTTGATGATGCACGTACGCTTTTCCACGAATTTGGACATGCATTGCATGGTTTGCTTTCTGATGTCACATGGCCATCTGTGTCGGGAACATCTGTTTCACGTGATTTTGTTGAGCTACCTTCTCAACTTTACGAACATTGGTTAACAGTACCAGAGATATTAAAATCTTATGCTATACATACAAAAACAGGTCATCCTATGCCACAAGAGTTGATAGATAAAGTCTTAGTAGCACAGACATTTAATGCAGGATTTTCTGCCGTTGAATTTATCTCATCAGCTTTAGTGGATATGGCTTTTCATCAAGGCGAAACAGTCACTGATCCAACAGTGTTTGAACGCCAAGAATTAGAAAAGCTGCAAATGCCAGATACAATTATTATGCGTCATCGTCCCCCACATTTTATGCACGTGTTTGCGGGAGATGGTTATGCATCTGGTTACTATTCTTATATGTGGTCGGAAGTGCTTGATGCTGATGCTTTTCAAGCTTTTGAAGAAACGGGAGATGTTTTTAATTCAGAGCTTGCTGATAAGTTGAAACGTTTTATTTACTCCGCTGGAGGAAGTCGTGATCCAGAGGAGCTTTATAAAGCTTTTCGGGGACGAATGCCTTTACCAGAGGCAATGATTAACAAACGTGGACTATAAGATATAACGGTATGGTTAACACCATGCCGTTTTCATATTATTCGAAAGGTACAGTTGCGATTTATGCAAATTTTCTCTTCATTATAGCTCTGTAAACAGAGTTTTTTATCTTATTCGCTTTTTGTTTATAGAGGAAAATAGATTTTGTATTTTAAATAGACATTATGGAAAAGAAAAATTATCAGCTCGATCTTTTTGATGCCCATTTGGTGGAAACCATGATTTTTTTATAAAACTTGACTTTCTTTTGCCTAAAAGGTGAGTGTTTTTTTGTGCCATATCATCGAGGCTCATTGGAGGCTGACGCATAATTTTACTCCGCTCTTGATTCTCTGATTCTTGTATAAGTTTTTGAATAACTTGATCGGTTGAGTATGAATTTTCATGAGAAAAGGCGTGAAAATTTAAAATATTTTTCAATGGTTTTTCTAAATAAGAGGCAAGTTTTTTCTTTCCTTCAGGGGTGAAATGCATGCCATTATTGGTGCGTAATTTGGTTGTTTTTCCATTAATATCATAGCCTGAAAAAGAAAAAATTCCTTCTTCATCACTAAAGCCGCTCCAGATATCGAGAAAATACCCTCCTGCTGTTTCTGTTTCTTGTTTATAGAGCGCATTAAAAATTTTCATTTTTTGTGTCAAAAGGTCATTTCCAAAAGAAGGTTGACCTATCCATATCCATGATTTTCCAGAGGCGTGAAGACTTTCAGTAATTTCGATAATTCTTTGTTTGTAGATGCGTATCCATTCTGACTGATCTGTGTTAATCATGTTATGAGAGTCTGTGATGGGTTGATTATCATTTGCACCGATCATCATGATAATAACATCGGGGCTATTTTGGTCAATGAGTTTAGAAATATTGCTTTGCCAAGAATAATAATCCGTTCGAACTAAGCCGGAAGCTGGTATTGTGTTGTTCATGATAACGATATCGCTATTATTTATAAAAAACTTTTTAAGTGCATCGGCAACAGCGGAGGCTGCAAAATCCCCTACAACAAGAATGCGTTTTGCATTCTCATTTTTTAGCTTTTGTATGTTTTTTTGTGTTACGATCTTTTTTTGCGGCTTGTCTATTTTTTGTTCTATAATTTGCGGTGGCTGCTGTGTCTGTTTGTTTTGTTGTGATAACCATTTGAAGAAGTTCGTTGCTTTACTTGGGGATGGCTGTAAGATCCCCACAATAGAAAGTGAAAACAGCAATAATGTCAAGTATATCAGGCGAAAAGAAGACAAAACCTTAGTCTCCATTATTGTTTGCGAAGGAGAAAAAGCACTTGAGATGATGGATATCCATTTTCTTTTAGACCGTAATGCAGCTGAAAAGCTTTGATTGCTTTGCGAGAGGCGGTTCCGATTTGTCCATCAATATCTCCTTTATAATATCCCAATGCACTTAAGCGAGATTGCAGTTCTTTGCACTCTTGGAAGGTAATAGGCTGAAAAGGTCTTTGCCAATCATGCACTAATCCAAGATGTCCAGCAATACGATCAGCAAGAAGGGAAACAGCAAACGCATAACGATCTGCATTATTATAATGTTTCAGAACAAAGAAATTTTTTGTGACTAAAAATATAGGTCCTTTTGCTCCATCTGGATATTTTAATATTGCTTGTTCAGCTGATGTAGGAAGAGGGTGCCCATTTGCGTGTTTTACACCTAATTTTTTCCATTGATCAAAGGAATACCAGCCTTCAGGAAGGTTTTTCCCCTGCGGCACTTTTACCTCTACTCCCCAAATAAGATTAGGTTGCCAGCCATTTTTGTGGAGAAGGTTAGCAGCAGTAGCCAGAGCATCTGGAACAAAGTTCCAGATATCACGCCGTCCATCTTGATTTATATCAACAGCATAGGCGAGATAACTGCTTGGAATAAATTGTGTATGCCCCAATGCACCGGCCCAAGATCCTGTGAGTTGAGAGCGTTTAATTTCGCCACTTTGTAGAATTTTCATAGCAGCAATCAGCTGTGTATATGCATATTTTGCACGTTTTTTATCAGCATAGGCTAAAGTTGCAAGAGAGCGAATGGTATCACGCATTACACTTTTATTGGCTAAAATTTTCCCATAATTGCTTTCCATTGACCAAATAGCAAGCAGAATATTACGGTCAACACCAAAACGTTCTTCAATTTGAAGAAGCCATTTGTTCCATTTTTTTGCTTGGCGCCGTCCTTCCACAATTGCGATATCATGGACACGATTATCAAAATAGTTCCAGGAAGGAGCAACAAATTCCGGTTGGTATGCGGCGCTTTTTAGAACTTCAGGATCAATGGCATTAACACTTTTAAACGCCATATGAAACGTAGAAGGGGTAATATTGTGAGCAATAGCTATTTTTTTAAATTCTTTAATCCAGTGTTTAAATCCGCTATCAGCATATGAAAGGGATATAAAAAACATAAAAAAAGCAGAAAAAATAACGGCAGAGACAGTGAAAAGAGTTCTCCAAGCTATTGACTTCTCTAAAAAAGAGAAAGTCTTCAATTCTGTTTTTTGCATTTTGAAATCCCCATTAATATTCAATTTATTAGATGTGCAATAACTTTATTTTGTATTTAGTTTAATCGATAATATGATCAAGAAGAGGAAAAAACTGAAATAAATAATTCGTTTTAATCCTTTCAATAAATTCTCAGACTCTTTTTACATTTTTGATTGCCCATTATAATGATAATCAAAACAATAAGATATCTTTTTTACCATTTCGTAAAAACATATGATAAATAAAACAAAAAAGTTATATGAATTCATTGAGGAGGGTGAGTGTGCGTAAAATCCGGAAAGCAGTATTCCCAGTAGCAGGTCTTGGTACGCGTTTCCTTCCTGCGACAAAAACGATTCCTAAAGAAATGTTAACAGTTGTTGATAAACCTGTTATTCAATATGTTGTGGATGAGGCGAGGGAAGCTGGTATTGAGCATTTTATTTTTGTGACTGGACGTAACAAAGCAGTCATTGAGGATTATTTTGATGCGCAAGTTGAATTATACACGACACTTGCTGAATGTGGAAAGAAAGAAGATCTTGCACACTTATACCGTTTACAGCCATTACCAGGGTCAACTTCTTTCACTCGGCAACAGCAACCTTTGGGATTAGGGCATGCTCTTTGGTGCGCGCGTGAATTAGTTGCAGGGGAACCTTTTGCTTTATTATTACCCGATATGTTGATACAGGCGAAAAAGGGCTGTCTTTCTGAAATGATGAGCCTTTATGAAAAGGTGGGTGGGGGAAATATTATAGCAGTTCAGGAATGCGATCCTAGAGAAACACATAAATATGGTATTGTTGGGAAAGGCAAACAGATTGCAAATGGTTTTGAAATCACAAAAATGGTAGAGAAACCGGCACAAGGAACGGCACCATCAAATTTGTACATCAATGGACGTTATATTTTGCAGCCAGAAATTTTTAATATTCTTTCCACTCAAGAACGGGGAACAGGAAATGAAATTCAATTAACAGATGCTATGATACGGCTTTCAAATGAGCAAGATTTTTGGGGTTTGCAAGTAAAAGGGCGCACTTTTGATTGCGGTTCTAAAGCTGGTTTTATTGAAGCCAACGTTGCATTTTCTTTGGCACGCGCTGATATGCACAGCCACGTTTCTACTTCATTGAAAAATTTACTAGAAACCATTAATGTTGAAAAGTGATATAGATCTCTCACTTAATTTTATTGATCGAATTTGATTATGACAATACCGTCTCCTCATATGGCTTTGCAAGGTGCAGTTGCATCAGCGCTTAAAACACTTGCTAGTGAAAAGCAGGGGCTTGAAGCCCTTGAAAAAGCTCTTCTGGAAAGTCTTTCTTCTTCTTTTGAAGCGGCTGTTCAAACTATTAGAAATGCTCGTGGACATGTGGTCATTACTGGTCTTGGAAAAAGTGGTCATATAGGGACAAAAATTGCAGCAACCTTAGCCTCAACTGGAACACCTGCCTTTTTTGTGCACGCTGCAGAAGCCAATCATGGTGATCTTGGTATGATTGGTTCTGATGACGTTATTCTTGCTTTATCATGGTCTGGTGAAACTCAAGAGTTAAGTGGTATTATGAGTTATGCGGCGCGTTTTCGTATTCCTCTTATTGCGATGACATCAAGTAAGCACTCTGTGTTAGGACGACAAGCTGATATTGTGCTATTATTACCAAAGATAGAAGAGGCTTGCCCCCATGGTTTAGCCCCTACAACTTCAACAATTATGCAATTGGCAATGGGAGATGCATTAGCGGTTTCTCTTTTAGAAATGCGTGGTTTTACCGCAACGGATTTCAAAATATATCATCCTGGTGGCTCTCTTGGTGCAAGCCTTAAATACGTGTGTGATATTATGCATGAGGGTGATAATATTCCTTTGGTTATGCAGGGAACAGCTATGACTGAAGCGATGAATATTTTGGTGGAAAAACATTTTGGTTGTGTTGGTGTTGTGAATCAAGAAGGTGAACTAATCGGAATTGTAACTGATGGCGATCTTGCACGTAACATTCATTTTAATTTATCAAAATTTAATGTTGACGAGGTGATGACCAAAGCTCCTAAAGTTGTAAAGCCAAATACACTTGTTGGTGCAGCAACAGCTTTTATTAATGATCATCAGATTGGTGCATTTTTTGTGGTTGAAGATAAAAAACCGATAGGAATTGTTCATTTTCATGATCTTTTGCGCATTGGCGCTGCTTAGATTAAGCTTCCCTATCAAATAAAATGTTATAGGTTGAAATAGATTGAATGATACAAAGTTACAATTTTATTGTGAGGTGGCTTTATTGATATTTTTTGGAAGAAAATGATTATTTTACGCATTTCATAATGTTTAAAAAATTCTCAGGGGCTAGATTATACTAGCCTCTTTGCGTATTTTAGAGAGGATTTTCTATCAGGAGGAGAAAGGATATCGCCTTCTGCTTAATGTGTGTGCTCCCTCTGTTCTTAAGAGAGGTTTCCCTTGTACTTTGTTAAGATTTCCGCTTAAGGAAAAACTGTGCTCCTGTATGTGAGGTGCAGAGAAGTTGTGTGGCGTCATATGACATTGTACAATTGACTCTAGAAATTGTTCCACGGAGAATAGAGCGTATTTCAATTTCTATATTTTGGGCATTGAGATAATTATATGCTCCTTCTGATAGTTTTTCTTCTGTATCTGCTGCACGCGTTTCAAAAACACCATTGTGGAAAGAAGAAATAATACCATTCTCATCAACCCATTTTCCATCAATTCCAGTTGGCATATTTGAGTTATAATATCGCGAAAAGTTACAGGCACTTAACAGCAAGGCGGTAATTGTAAGACATAAAATATGATAGGGATGTTTCATTTATTGCACTCTATTTAGATTATTTTGCTCTCTAGTTTCTATAACATTATTAAATTACCCCATGAGTCAATATGAAAAATTTGATAAAAATCAATGAAAAAGCAAAAAAATGGAAAAAAATGCCTTAATGTTGTATTTAATTGACAGCTTGATGAAGTTCGTAAGTGAAACACAAGAGGTAAAATATTTCTTATGGTTTACAACAATTTTTATATTAAGCTGCTAAGTAGTCTCAAAGGAGATTATTGACATTATGGTTGGTCCCATTCTTGTTGCGAGTGAAGATTATGGAAGACGTATAGAACTTTCTTCTATGCTGCGAGGTTTTGGTTATCGTGTCATTGAAGCAGAAAATGGTCTCCGTACGATTGATCTTTTACACAGGCGTAAAAACATTGTGCTTGCACTCCTTGATGTTGTTATGAGTGATTTGAGTGTGAGCGATTTGATTAAAATGATTAGAGTTGCTGGTGTTTCTGTTCCTATTGTCGTTATAGCACAACAAGAGAATCAGCATTTACTCCAGAAAGCTTTAACAGCTGGAGCTATTGATTATTGGATCCATCCAGTAACATTATTACGCGTAAGAGTTACTTTGGATATCCTTGCTCTTATTTCTGCCTTGGAGCATGAGGTTCGAGATATTCGGCGAAAAAAAGAGAATCATTTACGGTTTTCTGATCTTTGCGTAAAAAGTAGAGCTATGCAGATAGTGTTAGAACAATCGAGACAAGCAGCAACTTCTTTACAGAATCTTTTGATAGAGGGGGAAGCTGGAACAGGACGTGAGACATTAGCTCGGATTATTCATCATGAGGGATTATTTTCGGAGGGTGTTTTTGTTCGCTTTCAATGTTCAGCCATCGTTGATCCAGAAGAAGAAAATCAGCAGTGGTTTAAAGAATTCCTACCATTGGTTTCTTCTCTTGAAAAAGGGACACTTTGCCTTTGTGATATTGATCGACTTGAGCCCATACAGCAAAAACGGTTTGCTCATTACCTTAAAGAAAGGGAAAGGGATAAAAAAGGAGATTTTTTTCCTTTTCGGATCATCGCTATTTCAACATCGCGTTTAAAGGACTTGGTTAATGAGAACTTTTTTTTGCATAGTTTGTTTGAACAATTTTCTCACTTGTCTATTAGCGTCCCTGCTTTACGAGAATTAAGGGATGATTTTCCAGAGATCACACAACGTTTGATTGATCGCATTATCACAGAAACAGGGCGATCACATGTCCATGGTTTAGCAGGCTCTGCTCTTTCCTTGCTTATGCAGTATGATTGGCCTGGCAATAGAAATGAGCTTGAAACCTTTTTATTTCGTGCGATTTTACTCAGTGAAGGACCGTTATTAACTGTTCGAGATTTTCCGCAATTAATGGGAAATTCATTAATGAATGTTCCCAATATCATTGAGGGTAATATGCAAGAAGATAATGAGCAAGAATCGATAAAATTTTTGAATACTGATGGGCATGTACGTACTTTTGCAGAGATGGAACATGATATTATAGAGAAAGCGATTAAACATTATAAAGGACATATGAGTGAGATTGCGCGCCGCCTTCATATTGGTCGCTCTACACTTTATAGAAAAATGGAAGAATTGAGAGCAATAAGAAATCAAGAACGAAAGTAAAATTCATAACAAATTTCTCTTCATGACAAGCATGCGTTTCAAAAAAATAGAGTGGATTTTGATAAAGTCCGTGGAGGAAGCTTAAGAAAACAATCATTTATTGTAAAATTTATCTATAGAGGATGATTTTGTAGATTTAAATCAAATATAAATTTTATGTGACTATTTTAATCGTTTGTTTCAATTTATACAATTTTATTTAAGTTTACATTTATTAAAAAAGAGAAGCATTTTTAAAAACTTTTAAATACTACCGCTAAAATTTTTGTATCATCAATATTAAATTTATACTCTCTTAAGCAAGAAGTGGCATTTTATTTGCTATACGATTAAGATAAAGTGATTAGTGTTATCGTTTGCATTACTGATACTGATGATGTGATAGTTTAAAATAGAAAGTTTACCCTCTTTGACTCTTTTACAGATTGTTATTGGTTTTGTCCTCTTTTTTTTTATTGCATCTATGTTGGCAATCTACACCTATGGGCGTTTTGTGAAAAATGCTAGGGGGCAATGTTCTTATGCGTTACCTATTCAGAAAGATGAAACTAAGCTTGATCGTATCGTCAGTCAATTAGCTGAGGAAGAAAATGGATTGGGGATTGATAAAGATGCCCTTTCCCTCATTATCAGCAATTTGGATGCGTTTTGTGTTCGTGCAATAGGAGCTGCAGAGGCTGGGCGTAGCCTTGATCTGATGTATTATATTTGGGATGATGATTTAACGGGGCGCCTATTATTAAGTGAAATAGTTGAGGCAGCTGATCGAGGGGTTCGGGTACGGCTTCTTTTGGATGATATTAATGCTCAGGCACGTGATCCAGCTTATATTGCGCTAGATAGACATCCTCATATTGAGGTGAGAATGTTTAATCCAGGGCGATCGCGTAAAGGTGGTTTACGCCGTGGTTTAGAAATTATATTACGGGCAATTACTGTAACACGTAGAATGCATAATAAAGCTTTTATTGTTGATGGCAGGGTCGCTTTTGTAGGAGGACGTAATCTTGCAGATTCTTATTTTGATGCTGGTAAAGAATCCCATTTTCGAGATTTAGATTTGATGTTAATCGGTCCTTCTGTTAAAAAGGTAGAAAGTATCTTTGATGATTTTTGGAATAGTGCTGTTGTTTTGCCAATTCATACTTTGGTTGTTCCTAAAAGCGCAAGTGATCTTAGCTATTGGAAAGATAAATTACGAAAGTTTCGTGATTCCAAGGTTGCAAAAGTTTATTTAGATTATGTCAAAGAGCACATTAACTTTAATTGTTTTATCCAAACAGGAAAGCGGTTATTTTTAGCAGACAAAGTTGTTGTTCTTTCTGACCCTCCAGAAAAAGCATTGCGTAAAAAAGCAAGCAATTGGCTTATGAAGGCACTTTCAAAGGTTATTGGAAATGCCAAAAAAACGGTTCAGATTACGTCACCTTATTTTGTTCCTGGTAAGGTTGGCACGCAGAATTTTAGTAATTTGGTTTCAAAGGGTGTTGATGTCAAAATTCTGACAAATTCTTTAGCTGCTACTGATGTAGCATTAGTGCATGGTGGTTATGTACCTTATCGTAAGGCATTGTTGAAAAGTGGTGTTAATCTTTATGAATTAAAAGCGGAAGGCAATACTCATGGGTTGCGATTGTTTCGATCGAGTAAGGCAAGTTTACATGCTAAAGCTTTTTTAATTGATCGTAAAACAGCTTTTATTGGATCTTTAAATTTTGATCCAAGATCAGCATCATTAAATACAGAAATGGGCATTCTTTTTGAATGTGCTCCCATTACAGCAAGATTAGATTTGTTGTTTTCTGAAGAAACCACAGGGGAAATGAGCTATCATCTGCGTCTTGGTGATAATAATCGTATTTATTGGGATTTTATTGAAAATGAAAAAAAATATAGCATTGACTATGAGCCAGAAAGTAATTTTTGGCGTCGCGCATTTGCAAAAATAATAAGTTGGTTACCTATTGAATCACAATTGTAAATTTTTATAAACCACACTTAAAAAAATATTTATTTTTCTTTTCATTTTGTTTGTAGCATGGCATAATTTTTTGCCAATCTACCATGTATGAGAACCGCAGTTGTATTTTAAAGCTTCTTGCGGTGTTTTATTATAAAAGGAATTTTGATATGGCAAAGATTGTTGAAACGGGGACAGGTGCATTGGCACTGACTTTTGATGATGTACTTTTACAACCCGGTCATTCTCTTGTTATGCCTAGTCAAGTGGATCTCAGTACGCGCATTGCAGCGGATATTAAGCTCAATTTGCCATTGCTTTCTGCGGCAATGGATACGGTAACAGAATCGCGTTTGGCAATTGCTATGGCTCAAGCTGGTGGTCTTGGGGTTATTCATCGTAATATGTCTCCTGCAGAGCAGGCAGAAGAAGTTCGCCAAGTAAAAAAGTTTGAATCTGGTATGGTTGTTAATCCAGTCACCATTGGACCAGATGCAACACTTGAAGAAGCAAAATCTTTGATGCGCTCTCATGGTATTTCCGGTATTCCGGTTGTTGAAAATGGTGCTAAAGGTGAAACTGCTGGACGGCTTGTTGGCATTTTGACAAATAGGGATGTGCGTTTTGCAACGGATCCCAAACAAAAAATTTATGAATTAATGACGCATGAAAATTTAATCACAGTGCGTGAAAATGTTCAACTCAATGAAGCGAAGTATCTTTTACACCATCATCGTATTGAAAAATTATTAGTTGTGGATGAACAGAATCGTTGTGTCGGACTGATAACAGTTAAGGATATTGAAAAAGCAAAATTAAATCCAAACGCTGCCAAAGATTCACAAGGTCGCTTGCGTGTTGCAGCTGCAAGTAGTGTAGGGAACGATGGGTTTGAGCGGGCTGAACAATTAATTGATGCAGGCGTTGATATTCTAGTAATTGATACTGCACATGGACATTCTCAGCGTGTATTAGACACTGTTGAGCGTATTAAAAAAATGACGTTTTCTCCAGCTATTATTGCTGGTAATGTGGCGACTGCTCAAGCAACACAGGCTTTGATTGACAGTGGTGCGGATGCTATAAAAGTTGGGATTGGTCCTGGTTCTATTTGCACAACGCGAATTGTTGCAGGTGTTGGTGTTCCTCAGCTTGCAGCCATTATGAATGCTGCAGAAGTTGCTGAAAAAGCGGGCATTCCCGTTATTGCTGATGGGGGGATAAAAGCTTCCGGTGATTTTGCTAAAGCCTTAGCAGGTGGGGCTTGTGCTGCTATGATTGGCTCTCTTTTAGCGGGTACAGAAGAAAGTCCTGGCGAAGTTTATCTTTATCAAGGACGATCCTTTAAAGCTTATCGCGGCATGGGATCTGTTGGTGCTATGGCACGAGGATCGGCAGATCGCTATTTTCAAGATGATGTTCGTGATGAACTTAAGTTAGTTCCTGAAGGTGTGGAGGGGCAGGTGGCTTATAAAGGTCCTATAGCATCAGTTCTACATCAGCTTGCTGGTGGACTTCGTGCTTCGATGGGGTATGTTGGAGCAAAAGATCTCGTAGAGTTTCGTGAAAAAGCAACGTTTGTACGTATTACGAATGCGGGACTCCATGAAAGTCATACGCATGATGTTTCTATCACACGAGAGAGTCCAAATTATCGTGGACCAGTTTAAAGATACAAGAGCCTAATATCATATTGCATAAATATAAAATTTTCCGAGAACAAGAAAGAGAGACTGCGCTTTTTTCTGTTTGTAATTTGGTGTAATAATCCCAAAAAGGAAAGAATTAGAGGTTAAAACTCTAATTCTTTCTGTTAAGACTATATGAAATAAGTTATATAAAATTAGAATTAACTTTTTGTTGTCTTCCGTCCAGTCTTTGACGCACGTTGGCGAGTGTTTGTCTGATCACTTTGGACGGATTTCTTTCCGTTGTTTGAGGGCATTGTATTATGACGGCTTTTAGACGAAGTTGTTTTTCCATTATTATAAGTCATTATTTTCTCCTTTAAAATTGTCTGGCAGTTGCCATTAGAGTAAAAACGGTCATGCTAAATAGTGGTTCCAAGCATTTTCTAAAAAGTTAATTTTTTGTTGAACGTAAGATGAACTTGTTTAATTTTATGAGAAGATTTTTTCTATTTTTTCAGAAGGATAGCCATATAAAGATGGGAGATATTTGATTTTTTTCTATTGTTCAGACAATCCTCGTAAATTTTATTTTACGCAAATAAATTAAAGAGTTTGGTTTTTTCGTAATGCATGGCGGAAATAAGTTCTTTATGGATGGCTACGTATCTTTTAGCATAAGAGGTAGAAGGATAAAAAGCGAATGGGCAGAAGATGAAAGGAAAAATTTAAATACTCTAAATTGGATCTTATAAAAAAGTATGATCAGATCATTTTAATATTGAATGTAAATTTTTTATGGCTTTGAGAAGGTTTCATTGGCAAGAAGGCGATAATATTATTTTTTTAGATGATTTAAAATTTTATTATTTTAATGGGAGAAATGAATGCGATTAGGTGGGCGTTTGCAAGCAGCAATAGATGTTCTCACAGAGATAGAAGTGAAGCATCGCCCAGTAGGAGAAGCTTTAAAGGATTGGGGTCTTTCTCATCGCTTTGCTGGAGCAGGTGATCGTGCAGCTATTGGTACAATCGTTTATGATGTTTTAAGACGACGTTATTCTTTGCAATGGCGTATGGAGAGTGATGATATCCGAGATATCGTTTTTGGTGCCTTATTAGATTCTGAAAAAATGACGCTGGAGCAAATTGACGGTGAATTGGCAGAAGATCGGTTTGCACCGCAGTTATTAGGGGCTAAACAGCGTAAATCGTGGCAAGGTCAGCAATTAGTGGATGCTCCAGACTATATTCGTGGTGATATTCCGCAATGGTGTCAAGCGCATCTGCGTCCTTTATTTGGTGATAATTGGATCACTGAAGCGGCTGCGTTAGCAACGCGTCCTTCTTTAGACCTACGGGTAAATAACCTAAAGGCAACACCAGAAAAGGTGCTGAAAGAATTAGCAAAAACCAAACTTAAATCTTTTCCATGGTTTGGGCAAGCTTTAAGAATTGCACCGATTGAAAAGTTTAATCGTCATCCCAATGTTCAAGTGGAACCAGCTTTTCAAAAAGGACACTTTGAAATACAGGATTTAGGATCTCAAATTGTTGCTCACCTTGTGGAAGCGCAAGAGAGCATGCAGGTATTAGATTATTGTGCAGGTGCTGGGGGCAAAACATTAGCTTTAGCTTCCGATATGAACAATCGTGGGCAAATTTATGCTTATGATTTTGATAAAGCGCGCTTAGCTCCTATTTTTGATCGTCTTCGACGCGCTGGTGTTCGTAATGTACAAACACGAGCACAAAAAGAAGAATTGAAGCCATTAATAGGCCAGATGGATAGAGTTCTACTAGATGCACCATGTAGTGGGACAGGAACATGGCGTCGTCGTCCAGATGCGAAATGGCGTTTAACATTAGTACAGGTGAAACAACGCCAAACAGAACAGAGGGATATTTTGAATGAAGCGATAGCTTATCTTAAGCCAAATGGGCGCCTAATCTATATTACCTGTTCTCTTTTTACAGATGAAAATGAGGAACAAATTTCCCATTTCCTTCAACAACATTCTCATTTTTCTCCAATAGATATGCCAGCGCTTTGGCAGAAACATTTTAGTTTTTCTCCTGTGCAACCAGTTTTTTCAAATTATGGACTTACTTTGTCGCCGGCCACAACACAAACAGATGGGTTCTTTTTATCTGTGTTGCAAAAAAAACATTGATCCATATTCTTACACTTTTTATCATAAACTTTACGAGAATAATCTTTTTCTTAAGAAAACAGGCTTGTGAAAAGAGAAAGATTGAATCATAACTCTCATGAGTTTTCTTTTACAATTGTTGATTGGTTTTCTATGAGCATATCACATCCAGACACTGTTCTTATTATTGACTTTGGTTCACAAGTTACACAACTTATTGCACGACGGGTACGAGCAATGGGAGTGTATTGTGAAATTACTCCTTTTCAATTGGCTTTAGAAGCTGTGCGCCGCATAAATCCTAAAGCTATTATTTTATCAGGGAGTCCTTATTCCGTTATTGATGAGGGCTCTCCGCGTGCTCCAATGGAAATTTTTGAGGCGGGTGTTCCGATTTTGGGCATTTGCTATGGTGAACAAGTCATGTGTGTTCAGCTTGGAGGAAAGGTTGAAGCTGGACATGAGCGTGAATTTGGGCGTGCTTTTTTGGAAGTTCAAGAAGAGAGTGCCCTTTTTGATGGAGTGTGGGAAAAAGGTTCTCGTTATCAAGTATGGATGAGCCATGGTGACCGTGTGGCAGCTTTACCAGAAGGTTTTCGTGTCATAGGAACCTCAAAAGGAGCTCCCTATGCGGCTATTGCTGATGAGAAAAGATATTTTTATGCGGTACAGTTTCATCCTGAAGTTATCCATACACCGGATGGTACAAAACTTTTGCAAAATTTTGTTCATAAGATCTCTGCTATTAAAGGCAATTGGTCAATGGCTTCTTATCGTGAGCAGGCAATTGCTACGATACGACAAAAAGTTGGGAAAAGTCGTGTGATTTGTGGTCTTTCAGGGGGAGTGGATTCATCTGTTGTAGCGGTACTCCTTCATGAAGCCATAGGAGATCAACTGACATGCATTTTGGTAGACCATGGGCTGATGCGCAAGAATGAAGCTGAAGAAGTTCTCACGCTCTTTCGTGATCATTATAATATAGAGCTTATTCACGTTAATGCTGCCGATATATTTCTTAATGCTTTAGAAGGTGAGACAGATCCAGAAAAAAAGCGCAAAACGATTGGTCGCCTTTTTATTGAAGTTTTCGAAGAAGAAACTAAAAAAATAGGAGGTGCAGAGTTTTTAGCACAAGGAACACTTTATCCAGATGTTATTGAGAGTGTGTCTGCTATTGGTGAAACGGTAACCATTAAAAGCCATCATAATGTGGGTGGGCTACCAGAACAGATGAATATGAAACTTGTAGAACCGTTGCGTGAGCTCTTTAAGGATGAGGTTCGCTTGCTAGGGCGAGAGTTAGGATTACCGGAGCAGTTTATTGGTCGCCATCCTTTTCCAGGTCCCGGTCTTGCAATTCGCTGTCCAGGTACTGTGACCCGTGAAAAATTAGAAATTTTACGTGAAGCAGATGCTATCTACCTTGAGGAAATCCATAAAGCTGGTCTTTATGACGAAATTTGGCAAGCTTTTGCTGTTCTTCTTCCTGTTCAAACTGTTGGCGTGATGGGGGATGATCGCACTTATGAATTTGTTTGTGCTCTTCGCGCCGTCACATCTGTAGATGGAATGACTGCTGATTTTTATCCCTATGATATGGCGTTTTTAAGTAAGACAGCAGCACGTATTATTAACGAAGTTAGAGGGATTAATCGTGTTGTATATGATGTAACCTCAAAACCTCCTAGTACTATTGAATGGGAATAATTAAAATGAAGGATAAGTTTTTTAAGAATAAAATATGACTGAGGGTTTGATATTCGAGAAGTGTAGAAAAAATCATTTAAAAATGATTGTGTATTTTCATATGATATAAGCCTTTATCTGACAATCTGTACGTCAATATCGTTTAAAATTGAGAAGTGTGGGATTTTGCATGTCTGAGAAAAAAATTGTTGCACACCGTGGAGGAGCTCATCTTTATCCTGAAAATACCCTTTCGGCATTTAATAATGCTATAGCGTTAGGTGTTGATGAAGTTGAATGCGACGTTCATTTGCTAAAAAGCGGTGAAGTGGTTGTCTTTCACGACTTCCGTCTAGACCAATTGGTTGGAAAAAAGGGGTATATTCATGACATTGATAATGAAACACGCAAACAACTCTGCGTAAAAGGAAGCCAAGAAGCACCTCCCTTATTAGAAGAAGTGCTTGATCTTTTAGCACCAACGAATGTTGCATTGCATCTTGAAATCAAGACATGCGGTGAAGTGGAGCGCGAAACAATATTATCCCAAAAAGCGCTTGCGCTAATAAAAAGCCGAAATTTATCAGAACGGGTTTCTGCAATTAGTTTTGATCCTTTTATCCTTCGTCCTTTTATTGAAGCAGGAATACCATCTGGTCCATGTGTTGATAATTTTGAAGGTGATATGTACCGTCATTTTTCTGAATGGAAGCAATTAGGTTATTCTGACCTAAGTTTAGATGGCTCTATTGTTTCACAGAACTTTATTGAATCAGCTCTTGAGGCTGGTTTTACTGTAGGGGTATGGACAATTAATGGAAAAGCTCGGTTATCATATTGGCTTGATATGCCTGTACATTATATTACGACAGATCAACCTGATCTCGCATTGCAATTGTGTGCACAAAGGTAAAAATACATCAACACAAAAGGAACTATATATTTTCATAAAGTTAGCGTAATGAAAGAAGAAAAATTATCTAATATATAACAATAATACATTGATTTATAATGATAATTAATATTTTACTCATGTGAGTAAGAGACCTTAATACGTAAGATTCTCTTATTTCAAATATTTTTACAATGAATCAATCAAAATCATTTGTTTGAACATTACAAGTAGGGTTGGTGTGTGGATAAAAAATAATTGAGAAAAGAATAAAAATATTCATTTAACGTATTTCAAATGCAAGGCTTATTAAGCATTAGGGTCTCATATGATGATGTCGTTTTGCACTTTTATGAAGTGTAAAAATGATGGCATACAAAAAGTCTTATATACTTTAATGGAGAGGCTTTATGTCTTATTTTACAGGTTCTATCATGAAATGTAGATGTATTGAAAGATTTTTTAACAGCATGGAAATTGGTCATACAGTGTCATTTTGTTTTGCATGAGGGGTGTGATCTTGTTACAGGGAAAGAGACTATTAAGCGCTTCAAAATGATTTTCTTAATTTTAAAAAAATTCTATTTGTCTCTTCTTTAAATTCAGTAGCAACATCGTGTTAAAGTTATAAGCCGAAAGTTATAAGACAAATAATAAAAGAATAAACAATTCTTTTTAAAAAAGTAAATCCAGATATTAAAATAGTCATTGAATGATATTTACGATCCATATCTTTTTACCAAGTGGCTTTGCTTATTTAAGCCATCTCACTTTTTTCAGATAGTTACAAACGCGTATTTCGTGAATATATAAGAAAGCTTATAAAAGAAAATAAATAAATTTAAATAAATTCATTTGACCTTTAGGTGGTTCCTGTTTAAATGAGAGAATATGTTTCTGAAATAAAACTGTCATAGCATGTTCATGTGTAATACTATAAATTTAGGGGGTAGTTTGTATTCCATCACTTCAGAAAGGGTGAAGCATGAGTCGTTTTTATCTTTCCATAGCGGCCACGGTTGCTATCATAATGTCCACAGCGGGGATGACAGAAAGTTTTGCACAGACAAAAATCAGCTTTTGGCATTCTATGAGTGGTGAATTAGGAAAGCAAACTGAAAGTCTCATTAACGATTTTAATGCAAGTCAATCTGAGTATAAAGTTGTTTCTTCATTTCGCGGTGAATATGAAGAGGGATTGATTTCACTCATTGCAGCATTTCGTGGAAAGAAACAGCCAGTACTTGCTCAAATTTATGACGTTGGTACTGGAACTATGATGGCTGCAAAAGGCGCAATCTACCCATTTTATCAACTTATGGCTGATACAAAACAAGAATTTGATCCTACAGATTATTTCCCTGTTATTAGTGGTTATTACTCCGATGAACAGGGACGTATCGTCTCTATGCCATTTAATATTTCAACACCCATCCTTTATTATAACAAAGATATCTTTAAAAAAGCAGGGCTTGATCCAGAACAGCCTCCTAGAACGTGGCAAGATATAGAAAACTTTTCCAAGAAAATTCTTGAGACTAAAGCAGCAAATTGTGGTTTTACAATGGCTTATGCCGCTCAATGGATTGGTATAGAAAATTTTTCAGCGTTGCATAATGTTCCTTTTGGAACGAAGGAAAATGGCTTTAAAGGACTTGATTCAGAACTTACATTTAATGGACCTTTACAAGTGCGTATGTGGGCTGACCTGAAAAAGTGGTCTGATCAAGGTATTTTCCGTTATGGTGGTCCAGCAGGTGCATTAGATTCAACACCAATGTTTATGGCACAAAATTGTGCAATTTTTATGCAATCTTCAGGATCACATGCTGGGATTGTTTCTGAAGCTCAGTTTAATGTGGGGGTTGGTATGCTACCGTACTATAAGGATACAGAAGGAGCACCACAAAATTCAGTTATTGGGGGAGCTTCTATTTGGGCGTTTAAGGGCCATACTCCAAAGGAATATGCAGGGGCAGCTGCTTTTCTTAAATTTCTTTCAAAAACAGAAAATCAAGCAAAGTGGCATCAGGAAACAGGTTATCTCCCAACCACAAAAGCGACTTATGAATTGAGCAAAAAACAACATTTCTATGAAAAAACGCCAGGTGCGGATATAGCTATCAAACAGATTAATCTTAATCCACCAACAGTTAACTCAAAAGGGATAAGATTTGGTAATTTACCACAAATTCGTGCCATTCTTGATCAAGAGTTGGAAGCTGTTCTTAGTGGTTCAAAAACGCCGAAAGATGGTTTAGATGAGACCGTTGAACGTGGAAATAAACTCTTGCGTGAATTTGAAAGATCTAATCATTAATTTCGTTTTATTGTTAAACATTAAAGACTCAACAAAAACGGTTGAGTCCTTTTTGTTTACTTTTTTAAAGTCTCTACATTTAAAGAGCCCTACGAATGCAAGAAAAACATGCATATTTTAAAAATAGTCTACTTTCTTACGGACTGCTTTTTCCTCAGCTTCTTGTGACTTTTTTGTTTTTCTTTTGGCCTGCTGCTCAAGCAATAAAATCATCTTTTGAGCGTGAAGACCCTTTTGGCTTTACAACAACCTTTATTGGTTTTGAGAATTATCTAACCGTTCTTTCTGATCCTACATATCGGCAATCGCTTCTTACAACCGCAGTATTTTCCATCTCAGTTACTGTCGCTTCAATGACAATATCACTTCTCTTAGCTGTCTGTGTTGATCGTGTCATCCGTGCAAAAAAGGCTTATACAATGCTTTTGCTCTGGCCCTATGCTGTTGCTCCAGTATTGGCAGGTATATTGTGGCTGTTTATCTTTCATCCCACCATCGGAATTATCCCTTTTTTTCTCGAGAAAATAGGGGTGCTATGGAATTATCGTATTAATGGCACTCAAGCAATGATTCTTATTGTCATTGCGGCTAGTTGGAAACAAATTTCTTACAATTTTCTCTTTTTTCTTACAGGTCTTCAGTCTGTTCCGCGTTCTCAAATAGAAGCAGCCGCCATTGATGGTGCTGGTCCCTTTAAACGATTTTGGACAGTGGTTTTCCCGCAAATTTCACCAACGACGTTTTTCCTTCTTATTGTCAATGTCAATTATGTTATGTTTGATACTTTTGGTATTATTGATAATACAACTTCTGGAGGTCCTGCGCGTGCAACGAGCATCCTCGTCTATAAAGTATATGACGATGGCTTTAGAAATCAAATAATCGGTGCATCAGCAGCACAATCAACAATATTGATGTTGATGGTTATTGTCTTAACGTTTATCCAGTTTCGCTGGATTGAGCGCCGTGTACAATATTAGGAAACAAATTATGGTTGAAAATCGCCCTGTTTTGAAATTTCTAACCCATATTACTCTTATTGTTGGTATTATCATTATTTGCTTTCCAGTTTATGTTGCTATCATTGCATCAACTCATAGTTCAGCAGCATTTAACTCAGGAACACTTCCTCTTTTGCCTGGGAAATATGCTCTGGAAAATTATAAAACAATCTTTGGTGATGGCCTTGCACAGCTGGGTTTGCCCAACCTCTGGCCACTCTTAATGAATTCATTCATTATGGCTCTTGGGATTAGCGTTGGAAAAATTATTATTTCACTTTTGTCTGCTTATGCAATTATTTACATGCGCTTTCCCTTCCGAAAAACTGCTTTTGTTCTTATTTTTGTTACATTGATGCTCCCTGTCGAAGTTCGTATTCTTCCAACCTATGAGATTGTTGCGAAATTGGGGATGGTTAACACCTATAGTGGAATGATTATTCCACTTATTGCATCTGCAACCGCTACATTTTTATTTCGCCAGTTTTTTTTGACTGTTCCAGATGAACTCTTAGAGGCGGCACGTGTTGATGGTGCAGGTCCAGTTAAATTTTTTAAGGATATTCTTCTTCCTCTTAGTAAAAGCAATATCGCTGCTTTATTTATCATTATGTTCATTTATGGATGGATACAATATCTCTGGCCTCTTATCATCACAACGGATCAAAATCATCAAACGATCCTTATTATTTTAAAACAGCTTATTGTCGAATCACTTCAACATGATCCTCAATGGAATATACTCATGGCAGTATCGGTTGTTGCCATGGTTCCCCCTGTTCTTGTTGTTATCTTCATGCAGCGGCTTTTTATCAAAGGCCTTATTGAAACGGAGAAGTAATTGTGGCCATAATCCAGTTATCAAATATAAAAAAACAGTATGACAACGGCATTCTGGTCATTGATGATTTAAATTTAACTGTTGCCGATAAAGAACTTCTTGTTCTTGTCGGTCCTTCAGGGTGCGGAAAATCGACCTTATTACGTATTATAGCAGGACTTGAACAAGTTACTTCAGGTGAATTATGCATTGATAACGAATGTATCAATGATCGTGAACCAGCTGATCGTGATATCGCTATGGTTTTTCAAAATTATGCCCTTTATCCTCATATGACAGTTCGTGGAAACTTAGAATATGGTCTTAAAAATCGTAAAACTCCTAAAGAAGAAATTAAAAAACGTATCGCACATGCTGCAAAGCTTTTGGAGATAGAACCATTTCTTGATCGTAAACCACGACAATTATCAGGAGGACAACGTCAGCGTGTTGCAATGGGGCGTGTGATTGTACGTCAACCCCGTGTTTTTCTCTTTGATGAACCTCTTTCAAATCTTGATGCAAAATTACGGGCGCAAATGTGTATTGAAATAAAAACACTACAGCGTTCATTAGGAACAACGAGCCTCTATGTTACCCATGATCAACTAGAAGCTATGACATTAGCTGATAGAATAGTCGTTTTGAATAAAGGAGCTATCGAGCAAATTGGAACACCAATGGAAATTTACGATACTCCAGCAACAACATTTGTTGCTGATTTTATTGGTTCTCCTCCTATGAATTTTCTTGATCGCCATGTCTTAGAACAACATTTAGGGCATTCATTTTCTTATGGCGAAGAAACTGATCTTTTGGCATTCAGACCTGAAATAATCTTATTGGGACAACATCCAGATAAAGGGCCTGTCTTTCACACAAAAATTGAGCTTATCAAGCTTATTGGAACAGGTTGCCATGTTTTAACGCGTTGGAATGGTATCATCTTTACGATTGAAATAAAAGAACGCTTGACACAAGACTATGGTCAAAAACTAAGTTTCACAGTTGCTCATCAGAATTTTCATACTTTTAATAAAAACACAGGAAAGCGCACAAATAATAAGTAAGCATTACTTGATGTGACACGACTCTCTTTTATGCTGCGTCATGATAATGTTGTGTTTTGACTTTCTCGATTACATTTACAAACTCAGGTTGTAACCGATGGGATTAAAAACAAAATTTTAACAGTTTTAGTAATGATCCATTGTCCCATGGCGCTGAGAATGTCAAAACATTTATATGAAGAAATTTTGCATTTTCACGGTCTGTAAGAAGAATATAATTTTCAAACATCATTTTCATTATAAAAAAATATCAATATAGAATAAATCTTTATTAACCATATTTTTACTCATTTATAATTTTGTTATAAAAAAAAACATATTATAATATGTTTCTTGATGTAATAATTTATGTGTATTATAAAAGTAAATGAGAGAAATAGAGAGAAAAAATGAGTCACAGATAAGGGAGGATGCGCCCCATATCTTGGCTTTGACCCCTAACATAAGAAGTCTACTTGATCCACAAAATACGACGCTGTTTTAAATAGTCTGTACGAAAATAGGCGCATTCTATTTTACCGCTGGCCATATGATCTAAAATGGTTTCAGAGCTCCTATAAGAAGCATTTGTTTTTTCTACCAATCACATAAATTAGAGAGAAACCTATGCGCGCATGCTGCAAGTTTATTTTTTTCTCATGTAAATCACTATGCAATTCTCAGCGAGGGTATCTGATAAGTTGCAAAAAAATCACTGAGAGATAGAAGGCGTGCTTGTTTTAGAATTTTCATTACTTTTAACGATAAAAGCAGATGAAACACATCTGTAACATCTCATCGATCTTTTCTATATTCTTGAGTTAAAAATTGCCTATAGATCATCCTCAAACAGATCTTTATGAATATAGCATAAGGGATCGATGCGAACACCTATAAGAATCAGCAGAGACAAAGACAGTTATATTATTGTTTTACAAAGCATTTTATAAAAGCTGGTATATTTTTTCAATATATTACCAGTCTATTAATGGTTTTATGATATTACTTTCTTATAAAGCGCGTGCTTTTTGTTGCTTATAAATCAACCTAAACTTTATACAGCAGTATGTTTGAGACAAATATGAAGACGGTTCAGTGCTGTATTCAGTTTTGTATGCCAGAGTAGAATAAGCTTATCTGCTTGTGTAATTTTTAAAATGAGGAGACAGCTTAATTTAGGGGGGGAATATGAAAGCATCAAGATAAAAAATAGATTCTGTCTTTAGCATCATCTTTTAATTTAGTATTGCAATTTTCAAAAACATCTGAGCCAGTGTCTCTTACATAATGGCGATTAAGCATTGCCGAACACATTTTTTTACGTTCTTTGAATAGAATTGCATCTCTCATACAAAACAGAATACCTAAACAGAAGGCTATTGGGTTGCCAATTTACGCACTTTTTTTAAAAAATATCTTGCAAGGTTGTTCCAACTATTTATTCACGCAGTCGTTTATAAGTAGTATAACATAAAATCCATTGTGTATCGCCATCTTTATGCTTATAAAAATGCAAGCTGGGGCCATCATCATACTCTCTTTCAGTCTCCAACATTGCAACAATTATTGTGTTGAGACTCTTCATAAGAGGCATTTTTTCTTCAAGTGGTTTTTATTCATACACTAATTCTACTTGCATGTTATAAATGAAGTTGGATAGATAAAAATACTTTAAGAAAAAGACACCAAATTCTTCTTATGAATCGTTTCAAGTGTCGAGAGTTATTGTAAAGAAGCATTGAAAAATAGAATGCTACTCTACTGCTGACAGTTTGGGCACCATGAGGCAATAAATCCACTTACTTTATCTATCTTAGAATCTATAGAGTATAAATTTCTCTGTAAAAGTAACTTTATTTCATATCAATGTTATCAATTATAGCTGTTGGAGCATCATTAGTAACATAATCATAGACCTACGATTTTATGAACTCTTTTTTATCTCTTTTATAGAAGATCTTAATGTTTTGTGATAGCATCAATGATGGTATTCACATTGTGTTCCATCATATCGAGATAAGTTGCTGCAGGGCCATTTTTGTTTGACAATGCATCAGAATAAAGTGTTCCACCAATTGTTAAACCTGTTTCTTTTGCAATCTGTTTTATGAGACGGGGATTAGAGATATTTTCAACGAATAGGGCAGTTGCTTTATTCGCTTTAATTTGTTTTATAAGTTTAGCAACATCGGCTGCGGTTGCTTCAGTTTCTGTTGAAGCACTTTGAGGGGCAAGGATAGTAAAACCATATTCCTTGGCAAAATAGCCAAAGGCATCATGAGATGTGATAATGATACGTTTATCTTTAGGAATGGTAGCAATTTTTGTTTTCAGGGTATCTTGTGCTATTTTAAGTTTTTGGATGTAGGTTTCGGCATTTTTTTTGTAGCTGGTGCAGGATTGTGGATCGATTTTACAAAAAGCAGCAGCGATATTTTTCACATAGATTTTGACATTGGGAATTGTTTGCCAAGCGTGTGGATCAATAACGCTATGGTGGTGATGGGCATTATGTTCTTGATTTTTCATTTTGAGAGAGGGAATGTTAGCGCTAACTTCGACAAGAAGTGCTTTTGTACCGCTTGCTGTAATGAGGCGATCAATGAATCCTTCTAAATGAAGCCCGTTGATGAAAATAATTTGAGCATTTCTAAGCGCTTGAGCATCATGGGGGGTAGGTTCATAAGTGTGGGTATTCGCATTTGGACCTACAAAAGTAGTCATAGAGATATGGTGGTCTCCTACATTTTTTACGAGATCTGCGAGAATAGAAAAGCTCGCAACAACTTTGATTTTATTGTGTGCAGAAGCAGAAAATGGAGAAAGGGCAAGCAATAAGGCTCCAAGAATAACAAATTTTTGAGCAAACTTAGGCACATTTTTTTCCTTAAAGTGAGGAGGTATAAAAGAGGTGGGGAAACCATGTTACAATAAAGCCACGTGGACTTATCAAACAGGAAACGAGATAAATAAATCCTGCGGCAATGATGATAGCAGGGCCGGAGGGAAGTGAAAGATGAAAAGAAAGCAGGAGACCACATACGCTAGAAATGATTCCAAAAAGAGTGGAAAGCGCGCAAATAGGGACTAGCCGTGAAAACCAAAAACGGGCTGTAATGGCTGGAATCATCATAATACCAACGGAAAGTAATGTTCCTAGTGATTGAAAGCCTCCAACCAGATTCAACACCACAAGTCCAAGCAATGAAATATGAATATATTTACTCAATGGAGAGAGTGATTTAAAAAAGAGGGGGTCAAAGCTTTCTAAAACGAGTGCACGCCAAAAAATACAAAGGCTGCATAGTGTAATCAGCATTATAGTAGCGATTAACCAAAGGGCTTGTGCATCAAGTGCAAGAACCGATCCGAATAAGAGATGAAGCAGCTCAATTGTTGAGTCTTTCAGTGAGATAATAATAACACCTGCCGCGAGTGCAATAAGATAAAAGACGGTCATGGATGCATCTTCTTTCTGAAAGCTGTTTCGTGAAATCAAAATGGTTGCTAAAGCAACAATAAGACCAGCGAAGATGCCACCAAGTGTCATAGATATGAGGGAAAAACCACAAATCAGAAAAGCAGTTGCAACACCAGGAAGAATGGCATGAGAAATAGCATCTCCTGTCAAGCTCATTCCACGGAGCATCAAAAACACACCAACAGGACAAGCGCTAATAGACAGAAAAATAGAACCGATAAGGGCGTTTTGCATAAATTGGAAATCAACAAAGGGGGCAAGAAAAAATGCATACACGTCTTATACCTAAGTAAGAAAGAGAGGATCATTGATGGGAAGATTTTGTTTTTGTGCGCTAATAGGGAAAGAATTGGATGTGAGAGGTGGCATAACGTGATGAATGGTGTTGTTTAAAAACTGTGTTGTTTCTCCATAAAAGGCGTTTTGTTGATCAATTTGAATCATTTGGGGGAAAAATTCTTGCACGATGAGAGGATTATGGAGTGCTGTGAGAATTGTGCGTCCTTGCTGTTGCCAGTATGTGATCAGTGCAAGAAGGTCTTTTTGGGTATTATGATCTACACCATTGAAAGGTTCATCAAGTAAAATAATATTGGCATCTTGTATAATGATACGTGCAAAAAGAGCGCGTTGCAATTGCCCGCCTGATAATGTTTCAAGCGAACGGGGTGCGAGTTCTGTAAGCCCAACCATTTTAAGAGCATTTTGAATCTTAGAATCATAAGGGCGCTGATTCTTCCATAATCCACAAAAAGACCACAGTCCTGTTTTTACAAGCGTTTTCACATCAATTGGAAATGTTTGATCTATATTACATTGCTGAGCAAGATAAGCAATGCAGCTTTTTTTTGGTTTTGTAATTTTTCCTTTAAGAGGTTTAATCAATCCGGCGATAGCTTTTAGCAGTGTCGATTTTCCAGCGCCATTATCACCTGTTATTGCAACCAATGAACCAGCTTTTAATTTTGCTGAAAAGTTCTTTATTGCTATTCTATTCCTATAGCCTAATGTTGTCTTATTGAAGTGCAGATCCATATTTTTTACCATCGTTGCTTATTATTTTGGAAACTATGTAATAATATAACGTTTGTCAACAAAATGTTATATTATTACATAGTTTTGAGTACTGAAAATTTTAGTGGGAAGATCGTGGAAAATTAAAAATAATAATTGAATTCACCTTGACGAAAGAGAGAGAGTATATACTATATATAGTATCAAAATGATTGGTGATTCTAAATAAGCACAAGAGAGGGTGTTAGTGTGTTTCGTTTGGTATCTAAGTTATTTCCATTATTGTAAAGAGTTTATTGGCCAAAGGTATAGCAGTATTTTTACTGAAGGGTCTCTTTTGGAGGGATTTCCTTTCGTTTTTGTAATTGATTTTTGCCGTAAAAGAGCAAACAGAGCTCTTGAAAAACGGTAGTTTAGAACATTAGTTTTTTAGACAGCAGGAGGGAATTGTAATGCAAGCAAAAGATTGTTTTATAACTAGGGGGCTTTGCCATTTAAGTTGTAGAATAATCGCTTATTCTCATCATAGTTTTTGAAGTTATTTGATGAGGAATTCTGTTATGTTCAGGAAGCTGTGTATTATTTGAAAATAATCACATGTTTTGCGTACAATTTCTGTTTTTTGTTATTCTTGAGTACCTATAAAATTATTAGATTGACCTTTCAGGGTTGATTGTTTGGAATTGTGAAAGTTGAAGAAAATGTCGATCACTATTTATAGCAAACCATCTTGTGTCCAATGTGATGCTACACGCCGCGCTTTTGATGCAAAAGGCATTCATTATCGTGTTGTTGATATTTCCTGTGATGAACAAGCATACAGTTTTGTTCAATCTCTGGGGTATCGTCAGGTTCCTGTCGTTGTTTGTGGTGAAAATCATTGGTCTGGTTTTAGACCAGATATGATTAGTGGTCTTTGTGCTTAATGGGGCTTATTGTTTATTATTCGAGTGCAACGGGTAATACAGAACATTTTGTCTCGCAGCTTGGTCAACGACTCTTCAAAATTGATAAAAGAAAGCCTTCTGCATTGGTTGGTGAACCTTATGTATTGGTTGTTCCTACATATGCAGATGGTGAAGGAAGAGGGGCCGTGCCGAAAGCCGTTGTCCAGTTTCTTAATGAAGCTGAGAACCGAAAATTAATTTGTGGTGTTATTGGCGGTGGGAATCGTAATTTTGGTCGCTATTATAATTTAGCAAGTAAAATTATTGCTGAAAAATGTTGTGTACCTTGCCTTTATCGTTTTGAGCTGCGTGGAACTGATGAAGACGTTATTTATGTAAAAAAGGGATTGGAAAGATTTTGGAAAAAATTAGCATAGGACAATCGCAGAAATCGGATCAGATTACTGATTATCATGCGTTGAATGCAATGCTTAATCTTTATGATGAAAATGGTCATATTCAATTTGATATGGATCGGCTTGCTGCGCGGCAATATTTTCTTCAGCATGTTAATCAAAATACAGTTTTTTTTCATAACCTGAAGGAAAAAATAGATTACTTAATAGAAGAAGGTTATTATGAAAAA
The DNA here is from genome assembly GCF_042196945.1 of Bartonella sp. AA81SXKL. Classification (NCBI taxonomy): domain Bacteria; kingdom Pseudomonadati; phylum Pseudomonadota; class Alphaproteobacteria; order Hyphomicrobiales; family Bartonellaceae; genus Bartonella; species Bartonella sp. AA81SXKL. Next base: position 48,230 of record NZ_JBHIRH010000005.1, read on the forward strand.
GCTTTATTTGAGCTTTATGATTTTTCTTTTATTAAAAAGCTTTTTAAACGTGCTTATGCATTTAAGTTTCGTTTTCCTACCTTTTTAGGCGCATTTAAGTATTATACCAGCTATACACTGAAGACTTTTGATGGGAAACGTTATCTTGAACGTTATGAAGATCGTGTCTGTCTTGTAGCTTTATATTTGGCACAAGGGAATAAAGCTCTTGCTGAAAGTTTTGTGGATGAAATTATTACAGGACGTTTTCAACCGGCAACACCGACATTTTTAAATGCTGGGAAAAAACAACGAGGTGAATTGGTTTCGTGTTTTTTGCTACGTGTTGAAGATAATATGGAATCGATAGGTCGTTCGGTTAATTCGGCTTTGCAGCTTTCAAAACGTGGTGGAGGTGTAGCGCTTTGTTTAACGAATTTGCGGGAAGCTGGGGCGCCAATTAAGCAAATAGAAAATCAGTCCTCAGGTGTTTTACCGGTGATGAAACTCTTGGAAGATTCTTTTTCTTACGCCAATCAGCTTGGGGCACGACAGGGGGCTGGAGCTGTTTATTTGCATGCTCATCATTTAGATATTATGAAGTTTTTGGATACAAAGCGTGAAAATGCTGATGAAAAAGTTAGAATCAAAACGCTTTCGCTTGGTGTCGTTATTCCTGATATTACTTTTGAGCTTGCACGGAATAATGAGGATATGTATCTCTTCTCATCGTATGACATCGAGCGTGTGACAGGTAAGCCCTTTAGCGATATTTCTTTAACGGAGCATTATCGTTCTTTTGTTGATAATGCAAAGATTCGTAAAAAGAAAATAAGTGCACGCGTTTTTTTCCAGACATTAGCGGAAATTCAATTCGAGTCGGGTTATCCCTATATTTTATTTGAGGATACTGCTAATCGATCGAATCCGATAGCTGGGCGCATAAGTATGAGCAATTTATGTTCAGAAATTTTGCAGGTGAGTGAGGCGAGTGAACTGGAGACAGATTTAACTTATCGCACGATTGGAAGTGATATATCCTGTAATCTTGGATCCATGAATATTGCCAAAGCAATGGAAAGTCCTGATTTTGGACAGACCGTGGAATCTGCTGTTCGTGCTCTTACTGCTGTTTCGGATATGAGCAATATTGCTTGTGTGCCTTCCATTGCGAAAGGCAATGCTGAAAGTCATGCGATTGGTTTGGGACAAATGAATTTGCATGGGTTTCTAGCGCGTGAGCAGATCTATTATGGGTCTCCAGAAGCGATTGATTTTACCAATATCTATTTTTATATTGTGACATATCACGCCATACGGGCTTCCAATTTAATTGCGCACGAACGTCAAGAAATGTTTGCAGGGTTTGAAAAATCAGCTTATGCAGATGGACGTTTTTTCGAAAAATATATTGAAAAAGAATGGAAACCGCAATTTCCGCTTGTGCAAGAGCTTTTTGCACGGAATAATATTGTTATTCCAGATCAAAAGGATTGGCAGGAACTCAAAAAATTAGTTATTGAGTATGGGCTTTATAACCGCAATTTGCAGGCAGTTCCACCTACGGGATCTATTTCCTATATTAATCATGCCACTTCTTCCATTCATCCAATTGCTTCAAAAATTGAAATTCGCAAAGAGGGAAAAATTGGGCGCGTTTATTATCCCGCTCCTTATATGGATAATACGAATTTGAATTTTTACCAAGATGCTTATGAGATTGGTCCTGAAAAAATTATAGATACCTATGCTGCTGCAACACAGCATGTTGATCAAGGTCTTTCATTAACATTATTTTTTCCTGATACAGCGACCACACGTGATATTAACCGCGCACAAATTTATGCTTGGAAAAAGGGAATCAAGAGTATTTACTATGTACGATTACGGCAAGTAGCATTAAGTGGAACAGAAGTTGATGGCTGTGTTTCGTGCAGTTTATAGGAGATCATCATATGACAAAGATTACAACCAAAAATCCTGTTGTGTGCGCTGTTAATTGGAATAGATTACATGATGAGAAAGATCTTGAAGTATGGAACCGCTTAACTGGGAATTTTTGGTTACCTGAGAAGGTTCCACTTTCCAATGACATTCCCTCATGGTCAAGCTTAACGGATGAAGAACGCAAGCTAACGATTCGTGTTTTTACAGGACTAACGCTTCTCGATACAATTCAAAACACTGTAGGAGCCATTTCGCTTTTGGCTGATGCGATAACAGAGCATGAGGAGGCAGTTTTGACGAATATTGCCTTTATGGAAGCTGTTCATGCACGTTCTTATTCCTCTATTTTTTCAACCCTTTGTTCGACGGTAGAAGTTGATGATGCGTTTAGATGGTCAGAAGAAAATATTCATTTGCAGAAAAAGGCTAGATTAGTACTTGAGCGTTATGAAGCAAATGATCCACTTAAGAAAAAAATTGCTTCGACTTTGCTGGAAAGCTTTTTATTTTATTCTGGTTTTTATTTGCCCATGTATTGGGCCAGTCGCGCTAAGTTGACCAATACAGCAGATCTCATTCGATTAATCATTCGTGATGAAGCAGTCCATGGTTATTATATAGGTTATAAATTCCAATTGGGCTTTGCAAAGCTTGATGAAGCCAAAAGACAAGAAATTAAAGATTTTGCTTTTAACCTGCTCTTTGACCTTTATAATATCGAGTGCAAATATACTGAAGATCTTTATGATGCACTTGGATTGACAGAAGATGTTAAAATTTTTCTTCATTATAATGCTAACAAGGCTTTAATGAATTTAGGTTTTGAAGCTCTTTTCCCCCCTGAGGTTTGTCGTGTTAATCCCGCTATTTTGGCAGCTTTATCACCAAACTCTGACGAAAATCATGACTTTTTTTCAGGGGCAGGTTCTTCTTATGTCATTGGCAAGGCGGTTGCTACTACGGATGATGATTGGGAATTTTAATGTTTGCATGCAAATAGAAGTGCGCGGGGTATCCCACTTAGATCTTTGCGCACTTCTAAACATTGAAAACCATTTTTTTCAAACAAATTGCAGGCTTCATTTTCTTGAGAGAAACCAATTTCAACAGCGACATAGCCGTTTTCTTTTAAGTAATTGGCTGCTTCATGGGCGAGTTTTCGATAAAAATCAAGTCCATCTTCCCCTCCTATCAGAGCGCGCAATGGGTCATGTAAGCGCACTTCTTTTGCAAGTTTTTTGATATCTTTTGCGGGAATATAAGGTGGATTGGAAACAATAAAATCAAAGCGATCTGTGACAGAATCAAACCAGTCGCTAAGAAGAGGTGTGAAGCGGTGTGCTACTTCAGCATTTTTTGCATTTTTTTTCGCTGTTTTAAGGGCATCTTCAGAAATATCGACTGCCACCGCATAGGATTGGGGAATTTGTTTAAGGAGTGCAATAGCAATGGCGCCACTTCCTGTTCCCATATCAAGGAATGTTGTTCTTCTCGAATTTTCGACCTGTTTTTGGAGAAAAGGGAGAACAAGATCTATCAGCGTTTCTGTATCAGGACGAGGTTCTAACGTCTCTTGAGACAATGTAAAAGATATACCATAAAATTCTCGTGCTCCTATAATACGGTAAACGGGTTCGCCTGCAATACGCCGTTGTAAAGCCTGTTCTATTTGTATAATATGCTCAGAAGATAGATGCATATCTGGTTTAGAAATTCTTTCAGCAGCATTTATTCCTGTTATCCATTCAACGAGTATTTTCGCATCGAGATCGGCTTCAGCAATCCCTTTCGTGCGCAATTTTTCTTGCATTTGTTGGATAACATTCTTGAAAGAATATTTGCTCAATTATTATCCATTTCCATCAGCAGTGTTGTTTGATGATCTGAGATGAGTGCATGAAGAAGTTCATCAAGATCTCCCTCTAGAATGCGATCAAGCTTATACAAGGTTAGATTAATACGGTGATCCGTGACACGTCCTTGTGGAAAATTATAGGTACGAATACGTTCTGAGCGATCACCAGAACCAACTTGGTTTTTACGAGAAGCTGAACGTTCACTTTCCGCTTTTTGTCGTTCGATATCGAATAAGCGTGCCCGTAAAATTTGAAGGGCTCGTGCTCGGTTCTGATGTTGTGATTTTTCTGCTTGTACGACCATAATTCCTGTTGGAATATGCGTGATACGAACAGCTGAATCCGTTGTATTAACATGCTGTCCTCCTGCTCCGGATGCACGCATTGTGTCGATACGAATATCTTCAGGACGAATATCAATATCAATATCTTCAGCTTCTGGAAGCACAGCAACGGTAGCAGCAGATGTATGGATACGCCCACCTGTCTCTGTTTCAGGGATGCGTTGCACACGATGAACCCCTGATTCATATTTCAATTTAGAAAAGACACCTTTTCCTGAAATGGTAGCAATAATCTCTTTATATCCGCCAACTTCCCCCTCACTAAGTGAAATAACTTCTACTTTCCAATTGTGAGCATGGGCATAACGTTCATACATGCGGAAAAGATCACCGGAAAAAAGTGCTGCTTCTGAGCCACCCGTTCCTGCTCGAATTTCAACAATAGCGTTTTTTTCATCAGCAACATCTTTAGGCAATAACAGAATTTGGAGTTCTTTTTCAAATTGCTCCACTTTTTTATATAACGATGGTAGCTCTTCTTGAGCAAGATTACGCATCTCTATATCTGTTTGTTTATCGTTGATAATCGTTTCTAATTCTGTAATCTCTTCATAAAGAGCATTTAATGCGCGTATAGAGGTAATAACGGGTTGTAGTTCTGCATATTCAGAAGCTAATTTGACATATGTTTCAGCATTTGGATTCGTCGTCATTTGGCTTTCAATTATTTCAAAGCGTTTTTCAAGCTGTCTCATACGATCTTGTGGCAAAGAAACCATGATAATATTGGCCTAATTTTTCATAATACAATTTTTATAATATTTTGTTGCAATGATTTTTTGTTATAATATTGGCAATGAATTACCGTATAGCATCATACAAAGAGGGGTAATAAAGCAATTCTTTTTTTTTGCCAATGAAAACTATTATATTTTAAAGGTAAATTTTTATAAAATTTGATTTGCCTGAGGTATTTTATCTAATGATATATGATTACTTTTTTAAGAGTTTTTTTTTCCGTAAAGTTCAAGGCGGTGATGAATAATATCATAGCCAAGGGATTTTGCAATTTCCTCTTGCAGCTTTTCAATAACATCAGAATGAAACTCGATAACTTGTCCTGTTTCTATATCAATGAGATGATCATGATGTTGCCCATCTGCTTGCTCAAAACGAGATGGACCACCACTAAAGCTATGGCGATGAATTGTTCCATTTCCTTCTAATATTTTCATGGTTCGATAAACAGTTGAGAGTGAAATATTCGAATCTATTTTGTTTGCACGCTGAAAAATTTCAAATGCATTAGGATGATCATTTGTATCAGTCAAAATATCAAGAATAACTCGTCGTTGACGTGTTACTCTTAAACCAGCTGTGCGCAATTCTTGCTCATAATTTCGCTTTTTATTCATTTGCATAATTTGCTTTTCAAACAAAGGCTCCATGACAGTGTTTGTATTTTTTTTCTGAACCGCAAGGACAACGCTCATTACGTCCAACTTTTCCCCATGTGGTTATATCGTTAGGGTCACGATCTTGTGGATTAACAAATCTATTTTCTTGTGATCGTGCCCATAAGGTGGGAGCATTTTCTTGACTTTGATCATTAAAGACAGAAGAAGCAGCATCAGTTTGCTCAGGCATGGTCGGTTCTGTGGGGTGTTGAATGATTTCAAAGCGCATAAGCTTAGAAGTGACAATTCGGCGCAAATTTTTCAACATACTTTGAAAGAGTTCAAATGATTCTGTCTTATATTCATTGAGCGGATCCCGCTGCGCATAACCACGAAACCCAACAACAGAACGCAAATGGTCTAAACTCATCAGATGTTCACGCCATAACGTGTCAATAGTTTCGAGCAATACTGCTTTGTGAAAATAAGCCATAACTTCTGGAGAATATCGTTCAGTACGCTCATTTTCAAGTTTTGTAACAGCATCTGATACACGCTCTAGAATTTGCTCCTCGGCAATTCCATCTTCTTTTGCCCATTCTTCCACTGGAAGCTCAAGATTAAAGAGTTGTTGAAGCTCTTCTTCGAGAGTTTTTGCATCCCATTTTTCAGAATATGTCCCTGATGGAATATAAGCTTCTACGAGATCCTCTACGACTTCATTGCGCATTTCAAGGATCATTTCTGATAAATCATCTGCGTTCATAACCTCCATACGCTGTTCAAAAATAACCTTGCGTTGATCATTCATTACATCATCATATTTTAGCAGATTTTTACGAATTTCAAAGTTTCGTGCTTCGACCTTTTTTTGCGCTTTTTCAAGGGCTTTATTAATCCATGGATGGATAATAGCTTCATTTTCTTTCAATCCAAGTTTTTGCAGCATACTATCCATACGGTTAGAGCCAAAGATACGCATAAGATCATCTTGAAGAGAGAGAAAGAATTTTGAGCGACCAGGATCGCCTTGGCGACCAGAACGTCCACGAAGCTGGTTATCAATACGACGGCTTTCATGACGTTCAGTAGCGATAACGTAAAGCCCTCCAGCCGCTAAAGCTTTTTCTTTAAGCTTCTGAACATCTTTTTTTATTTCTTCAATTTTAGCTGTCCGCTCTGGACCTTCGGGGATATCCTGTAACTCTTGTCGGATGCGCATTTCAACATTACCACCAAGCTGTATATCCGTACCGCGTCCTGCCATGTTGGTTGCAATGGTGAGAGCTCTAGGAACTCCTGCTTGCGCAATGATATATGCTTCTTGTTCGTGATAGCGAGCATTTAAGACTCTAAAATCGGTAATGCCTTCTTTTCGCAAACGCTCTGCCAATTGTTCTGATTTTTCAATAGAGGTTGTTCCAACAAGAATAGGCTGTTCTTTTTCGTGTGCTTGACGGATATCACGCACAATTGCCCGATATTTCTCTTCTGCTGTTCGATAAATCTCATCATCTTCATCAATACGTTGTATTGGCAAATTGGTAGGGACTTCGACAACGTCAAGACCATAAATATTTCTGAATTCTTCGGCTTCTGTTGTTGCAGTTCCAGTCATGCCAGATAATTTTCTATACATACGGAAGTAATTTTGGAAAGTGATGGAAGCAAGTGTCTGGTTTTCTGGTTGAATAGCAACATGCTCTTTAGCTTCTAACGCTTGATGAAGTCCTTCAGAATAACGCCGCCCAGGCATCATTCGCCCTGTAAATTCGTCAATAATAACGATTTCATCATTGCGAACAATGTAATCTTTATCACGAGCAAACAGTTTATGAGCTTTTAGAGCATTATTGACATGATGAACGATAGCGACATTTTCTATGTCATAAAGACTCTCACCTTTAAGATGCCCAGCTTGTTCGAGCATTTTTTCAATTTTTTCAGTACCAACTTCGGTAAAGGTCGTTGTTTTTTGTTTTTCGTCTATTTCATAGTCTTCTGGAGTTAAGGCAGGAATAAATGTATCAATAAGGTTATAGAAGTCAGTACGATCTTCTAGAGGACCAGAAATAATAAGGGGGGTACGGGCTTCATCAATAAGAATCGAATCAACTTCATCAACAATTGCGTAATGATGTCCACGTTGGACCATTTGACTATGATCGAAGGCCATATTATCACGCAAATAATCAAAACCTAGTTCATTATTTGTGGCATAGGTAATGTCGCATGCATAGGCCTCTCGGCGGGCATCACTATCAAGATCATGAAGAATCACGCCTGTTGTAAGCCCTAGAAAACTAAAAATTTTCCCCATTGTTTCAGCATCACGACTGGCGAGATAATCGTTTACTGTCACAACATGAACGCCTTTACCTTCCAATGCATTGAGATAAATTGGTAGAGTTGCCATTAATGTTTTACCTTCACCAGTACGCATTTCAGCTATGCCACAGTCGTGAAGGACCATTCCACCAATAAGTTGCACGTCAAAAGGACGCATGTCATAAACACGTTTTGCGGCTTCACGAACAGTCGCGAAAGCTTCTGGTAAGAGCAAATTAACACTTTCACCTTCACTAAGACGTTTACGAAAGGCATCTGTTTTTTGGCAAAGCTGCTCATCACTTAATTTTACGAATTGTTCTTCCAAAGCATTAATTTGTGCAACTTTTTGGCGGAGTGCTTTGAGATGTCGCTCATGAGCTGAACCAAAAAACTTACGGGCAAAAACACCTAAACTGACCATCTCTGGCCCTTTCTTTTAATTGTTGTCACTCTTGTTGGGTAATTCATATGCTCTCCCCATACTCTACATTTCCTTCAGGTTGTCTGATATCATTGGAGACATCATGAAATGCAGATGGTACCATTATACTTGCTGGTGTGCAATTTTTCACTCTAATTGTAAAGTAGAGATAAGAGGCTAAGCGCTTTATGTCAACTTTAAGTATGCTATTTAACTGATACAATACAAAGTAATTTAAGATACAATATGTCATTTTTCTCTATTATCATGCTTTTCATCTGCATTAGATAGGATTGGAGAAACTGAGATAAAAGGATAATTTTATACTTTTTTAAAATAAATTACTAATTTATTTCTCTATGTTTAAAGATTAAAGTGTTATGTTAAAGAAAATTGGAATCTTGAACCTGCCTTCATTTTTAAGGAGTATATTTATGAAATTTAACTTTATCGCGCTTTTTTTAGCATCAACTTTATTGGCAAGTACAAGTTTAGGGGTGAGAGCCCAAGAAGGTTTGAATTCATCGTCGAATGATTTAAAGACTTTGGAGAAAGCTTCTGAAAAAGCCGTTTCTCCTTCTCATGTTATGGCGGTTATTGATGGGAAAAATATTACAGCAGGCCAATTGGATGATTTAGCACTTGAAATAAATCCTAATTTAGCACGTTTTCCTGATGAACAACGTCGTATGATGGTTCTAAAAGCTTATTTAGATATGCAGGCACTTGCAAAAGCAGCAAGAAGCAAAGGTCTTGATAAGACAGAAGCTTACGATAAACGTATGGCAGTCATGCGTGACAATGTTCTTCAACAGCTTTATTTTAAACAGGCGATTGTTGACAAAATATCGGATACTGATTTGGAAGCTCTTTATAAGCAAGAAGTTGCTGCTTTACCTAAAGAGGATGAGGTTAAAGCGCGTCATATTTTGGTCAAAACGAGAAAAGAAGCAGAAGCTATCATTAAGCATTTAAATAAAGGCGAAAATTTTGAAGAGATTGCAAAGAAAAGTTCAACAGATGGTTCTGCTGCCGTTGGGGGTGATCTTGGTTATTTTAGCCATGGTCAAATGGTCAAGCCTTTTGAAGATGCTGCATTTGGTTTGAAAGTTGGCGAATACACTAAACAACCCGTTGAAAGTCCTTTTGGTTGGCATATTATTAAATTAGAAGATCGTCGTGTAAAACAACCGCCTGCATTTGATGATGTTAAAGAGATGTTGCGGACACAGCTGATAAAAAAGCGCTATCAAGAACTAATTGTTGATTTACGTAGCAAGATAGATGTGAAATACCCTGATCCTAATGTTACAAAAATCATGGAATCGCTTCATCAAAATGGGACGCTACTTCCCGATGAAACATCTGATGAAGAAGATACGGAATAGCTAGGAAAAATAGGTGGATAGCCTCTTTAATAGATAATTTGCTAGGTTAGTTTTGTTCAAAAAGCCTAGCAGTTTTCTATGAGAGGTTATTGATCTGCAATCGTTTCATTTGTTTTTATAGAAAGCATATTGTGGTTTTGAAAATTTCTCCTTTGTCGCCTCAAAAGATCCAGGAGCTTTCTCCATTATCTGGTGTACGGATAGCAACAGCTGAAGCTGGGATTAAATATAAAGATCGTACAGATCTTCTTTTCATCATATTTGATAAGCCAGTGAGTGTGGCCGGTGTTTTTACTCGTTCAAAATGTCCATCTGCCCCTGTAGAGCATTGTCGTGCATCGCTTCCTCATGGGGTTGCGAGGGGTGTTGTTGTGAATTCTGGAAATGCAAATGCTTTTACAGGAAGCAAAGGAAAGCACACAACCGATGCAATTATTTGTGCAGCAGCGAACGCTTTAAAGGTTAGAGAAGATGAAATTTTTATAGCTTCTACGGGTGTTATTGGTGAGCCAATGGATGCATCGGGTATTGTCAATCTTTTACCAAGTATGACAGAGACAGCAGAAGAGGGAAATTGGTTGGAAGCTGCAAAAGCCATAATGACAACGGACACATTTCCAAAACTTGCGACGCGCACTTTTGACTGTGGGGGAGAGCGTGTTACCATTAATGGAATTGCAAAAGGTGCTGGTATGATTGCACCCGATATGGCGACAATGCTGTCATTTGTGGTTAGTGATGCTACCATTTCTTCGGATGTACTCCAATCCATGTTATCAGAGGCAGTTGAGGGTTCTTTCAATTCAATTACTGTTGATAGCGATACCTCAACTTCAGATACGCTTATGTTGTTTGCGACAGGGAAAGAACATTTTCCATGTCTTACAAGTAAATCTGATCCGCGCTATGGGGTTTTTGTGAAACAATTGAGTGCACTTCTGCATGAACTTGCACTACAAGTTGTTTGTGATGGTGAAGGTGCTCGTCATTTAATTGAGGTTAATGTGGTGGGTGCTACAACAAATAATGCAGCTAAAACTATTGCTTTATCAATTGCAAATTCACCGCTCGTAAAAACGGCTATTGCCGGTGAAGATGCGAATTGGGGGCGGGTCGTTATGGCAGTTGGGAAGGCCGGTGTTGAAGTCGATCGTGATCTATTGACGATTTGGTTTGGTGAGCATCGTGTGGCCGTGAATGGCGTACGAGATCCTGAGTATTGTGAAGAAACAATAGGTACTTATATGCAAGGTAAGCACATCACGATTCGTGTTGATATCGGTTTGGGTAAGAGCACGGCGACGGTTTGGTCTTGCGATTTAACAAAAGAGTACGTTATGATCAATAGCGATTACAGAAGTTAATGGATGCACTTTATATTTAACAGTTTATTATTTTTCAGAGCAAATGGGGTATGTGAGCTCTTTTAGGAGCAGAGGGGATATGATAGAAAAGTCAGTTATCTTTATGTTCCCTATTGGGGAGTGATATGTGTATGAAAAGTTCCATTCTTCTTGTTGTTGCATGCGCACTGTTAGATCAGAATAATCGTGTTTTGCTTACACAGCGTCCTGAAGGAAAATCGCTGGCTGGTTTATGGGAGTTTCCTGGTGGCAAGGTTGAGCAAGGTGAAACTCTGGAAGCATCATTGATTCGTGAACTAGAGGAAGAGCTTGGTATTTATGTTCAACCAAATAATTTACACCCTTTAACATTTGCAAGTCATAGCTATAAAACATTTCATCTCTTAATGCCATTGTATCTTTGTGACCATTATGAGGGCGTTGCGCAAGGACGAGAAGGGCAAAATTTAGAATGGGTTTTTATTAATGATCTTGATAAATACCCTATGCCTGATGCTGATAAACCATTGGTTCAGGTATTGAAAAATCACCTTCTTTAATGTGTCATAAGAAGGAAATATTGTTTAAATATAAATCAATATATTGAGTTATAATAATAATTTATAATTTTTTTTTATGTTGAATGGGGAAGTCCAGGGTCATAAAAAATTTTTTCATTTCAAATCTGTTTTATGTTAAATTAATCAAAATCATTCTTTTGCACGTTCCAAGTGGGGCGGGTCATATGGATAAAATTATTTAAGACAGAAATAAATAAAATACGTGCTGAAAGAACACTCTTCAATAGCCAAGGGTTATCGCAACATTGAGAATTGGCAAAAAGTGTATAATGATGCCTTTGCGCGCTTCATAAGCATAAAAATGGTGGTAGATAATGGATTTATACTTTTCGCGATTATTATTGAGAGATTGTCTTGGATGCATCGAGAGATATTAGGAGTATTTATTTCATAAGATATCGATAATAGGAAAAATTTCAAAAAATGTTGCTTTTGATTAAGAGGGGCATATCCCTTACGTAATATAGAACGCCATTGTGTTGCATATTTACGGGGTTGTTTAAAAGAGACATCTCGCAATATTCCAAAGCCCATTTCGTGCTGGCACTCGTGAATGGTATAATGGTAAAGCCTTATAAGATAAAATCTATTGAGCGCCACTATCTTTACGCTTATGAAGGAGTAAGCTGGTTCCAATGTTAGTTATGATAGCTCTTGGCATTTGAGAGCATTCAGAAGGGATATTTTTTCTTTTCGTAATCATTTTTACTTATACATCAATTTCGCTTGTGATGAACAAGCAAGCGATTTTGATTGATTCAACATAAAAACAGATTTGAAATAAGAGAATTTTACGATATTTAGAATGCTTGATGCAGAGCGAATGATGGATAGTTATCCTTATAAATCAATCTATTGTATAATAAAAACATTCAATTAACTTTTTATAGGAGGCATGTATTAAGTTTCTTGAATTGGACGGCGTTTTGCGATGGGATATTGATTTTTTTTAGCGATACGCGTAATTGTTTTTTCCAATGGCTCAATCATAACGTCCATAGAAAAACCATTTGCGTGAATAATATTTGCGTGATCGACCATAATAGCAACATGATCTTTCCAAAAAATTAAATCACCTCGTTGAAGTTTATCAGTATCTGTAAGAGGACTGCCTATAGTTTTTTGCTGCATATCGGTGTCACGTAAAACTATTTGATCAGTCATCATCATAGAGAGCTGAATGAGTCCCGAACAATCAATTCCAAAACCGCTGACACCACCCCAAAGATAAGGTGTACGGATAAAGGTTTCTGCAACTGTGACATAATCTTCATATACGCGTCCAATGGGGCTGAGATGGCTCGTAATGATTGCTGTTCTATTTTCAAGAATAGAATACATTGTGTCACGGACTTCAATTTCATCAACAACACTGACTTTGCTTCCCATAGATAATGGGGATACTATTGGTCCACGTAAGTCAGCGTGTAAATATTTAAATGTGCGTGGTACTGAAACAACATGGGTTTGTTTTATGGTTGATGTACAAAGAACTTTTGTATCAATATAACCGACATAACCATCTTTGAGTGATTGTCCCCACGACAATGTTTCCCCTTGTTCAAAAATGAGAAGTTCTTCTCCCAATAAGCATTCTGTTTGTCTTTCACTTTTTTTACTATTTTCTTTAAAAAGTTCAGCGACCGCTGTATTAACACGTCTTTTTTCACCTTGAACAAAGCGCTGAGCTGTAATTTCTGTTTCAAGACGTTGATCTGCTAGATCATCTCTGAATGCATGAAGTCTTGGGTCTTTAGAGATCATCTTTTTGCTGTCCATTTTGTTACTCCTTACCTTTAAACAAACTCATGAAAACTGTATTGGTAAGGTTTTTATCCTCAAACAAAACTAAGAACACAGTGTAAGACCAATTATTCTTTAAGCTGCAAAATTGTCCATTTTTGTGGATATTTGTGTCAAAATTCATTTTTAAAAATATTATAAAGGGCACGAATAGTTTGTGCTGATCCACCAATAGGGTATCCTGGTTTTTCTTTTGGAACCCATCCATAAAGGTCAAAATGCGCAAAATGTTCAGCTTTTTCAACAAAAGAATTAAGAAATAAAGCAGCCGTTATAGAATCAGCAAAGCTATTTCCAGTTACATTGTTAAGATCAGCAATTGGTGATGATAACATCTCTTGGTAAGGTTTCCAAAGGGGCATTTGCCAAAGAGGATCAAAGACAGCGTGAGCAGATTCAGAAATTTGTTGTGCCCATATTGAATCATTACAATAAAATGCGGGAAGATCTGGTCCTAATGCTATACGCGCTGCCCCTGTTAAAGTAGCCATACAAAGCATGAATTGTGGACTTTCTTCATCACCATAGGCGAGTGCATCGGCAAGGACAATTCGCCCTTCAGCATCTGTATTACCTACTTCAACACTTAAACCTTTACGACTTTTGAGAATATCACCTGGTCGGTAAGCATTCCCAGAAATTGCATTTTCTACAGCTGGAATCAAAACGCGTAAACGGAAAGGCAATTTTGCATCCATGATAAGTTTAGCCAATCCCAAAACGTTTGCTCCACCCCCCATATCTTTTTTCATAAGCAACATGTTATTGGCTGATTTAATATCGAGACCTCCAGTATCAAAAGTTACGCCTTTGCCCACCAACGTTATTTTAGGATGATGTTCTTGCCCCCAGAGTAACTCAATCAGTCGTGGTGCAGTGCTGCCTGCTCGTCCTACAGCATGAATCATCGGAAAGTTATGGATTAAGAGATCGTCTCCACAAATACTTTTGATATGAGCACCGTAGGTTTTTCCTAGTTTTCGAGCTTCTTTTTCGAGAGTATCAGGGTTCATATCATTGGCTGGAATATTAATGAGATCACGGACGAAAAAGACAGCTTCATAAATTCGTTGGAGCTCATTAAGATCAATCGCCTCATTGACATGGATAGATAATGATTTGAAAGAAGAATTTTGACGATAGCGATTAAATTGATAGCTACCAAATGCCAATCCAAGATAGGTATTTATTTCATCAGAGGTTGTACCTTCTAGATGCCATTGACCAGCAGGAAGCTTTTGAGCAAGCAGTCCTGTGATAAAAGGATCGTTACCATTGCCAATTCCAAATAAAACTTTTTTTAAATGTCCCGTTTCGTGAGGAATAAAGAGTATTTGTCCTGCTTTACCAGTAAAGTCATTAACTTTTATCCATGCTGTTGTTGACGCATCAAGTGATAAGTTGGCAAGAGTTCTTTGGTTTACCAAGATGATAGGGCAACTGTTATCGATACGCGTTGAGGTAAAATGAATGTGGTGGTGCTGCATAGTTATGAGATCCTTATAGTCGTCTAAGTGCGACATATTCGACCAAATGATTTTTTCCCTTTCGTAGAATGAGATTGGACCGTGGTCGTGTTGGCAATATATTTTCCTGTAAATTTTTTAAATTAATCGTTTGCCAAAGATCCTCAGCGATTTTTGAAGCTTCTTTTTCATTGAGGTGGGCATAACGATGAAAATAGGATTCAGGATTTTGAAAAGCTGTTTTACGCAAACGTTTAAAGCGCTCTAAATACCAGTGACGAATGACTTCTGTTTCGGCATCGACATAGATTGAAAAATCAAAAAAATCTGATACGAAAGGAATAACTTTCCCATCTTTAGGAAGATCACTGACCTGTAATACATTAATACCTTCAACAATTAAAATATCAGGACGATCAATGGTAATAGTCTGATTTTCTAGAACATCATAGATCATATGTGAGTAAAGCGGGGCACGGACATTTCCGATACCTGCTTTTATCGCCGAAAGAAAGCACAGCAACTTTTTAATGTCATAGGAATCAGGAAATCCTTTGCGATTCATTCGATTTTTTTGCTGTAAGATTGCGTTAGGATAGAGAAAACCATCCGTCGTTATCAGATCAACTTTAAGGCTAGATGTCCATCTTTTCAACAGTTCTTGAAGAATGCGAGCCGTGGTTGATTTTCCTACAGCTACAGAACCAGCAATTCCAATAATAAAGGGCGTTTTTCTACTCTCTTCTTGATGGAGAAACTGCTGACGTTTGTGAAAAAGTTCCTGTACTGCTTCAACATGGCATGATAATAGACGCGATAAAGAAAGATAAATGCGTTGGACTTCTTTAAGATCAATAGGATCATCAATAGAGCGTAAACGCTTAATTTCATCAAAAGTCAAAGTAAGAGGTGTGTCTGCACGAAACTCTGACCATTCTTGTGCAGTAAAAACGCGATAGGGTGAATATCGGTCAGAAACGGATTTGACCAGATTATCTTTCTGATTAATTTTTTGTATAGTCGTATCAATCATTTGTATTGGTCGAGAATTTTTTGCAGCAGCAATTGATTAAGAGCAGACAGATGAGCGGCTTTATTTTCAAGTAAATTTTGTTTTGCATGCTCTCTTCTTTTAAGATAATAGATCATTTTTCATTAACTTATAGTCCAGTCATTCCAGTTTGCACGGATTTGTGCTAATGAGTACCCTTGTGCCCAAAAAGCCCATAAAAGTAGGCGCGCTTTTACGGCTGATAAATAACCAGACATGAGAGCACCAGAAGCAATCATATCGATTTCGGAGCCTTTATAGCCATAAGTTATACGAGTTGTTGAGCCATTACAACAACGACTAGCAATAATGATTGGTATTTTTTGTGCATATTGTTGTACAAGGTCTGCTTCTTGAAAACTACAGTGTCCTGCACCAAAACCAGCAATAACAACTCCAGCATAATACCCACTTTCAAGGCATAGTTTCATTAATTGTGCATCAGATGATAAAGAGGAATAGAGGAGTGCAATTTGATGATCATGGTTTTGGGGAAGATCAAACGTTTTTGGGAAAAATTTTCGATCATTGAAATAAATAAGTTTTCCCTCTAAAATAGTTCCTAAAATACCTGCAAGACCTGATTGAAATGTTTCGACTTTGACGGTATGACTTTTATAGAGCCAATAAGGTGAATGAATTGTATCATTTATGACAACAAGAACGCCCCTGTTACGACTTTGTGTGGCTGCTGCGACACGAGTGGCTGCTAAAATGTTGGCGGGGCCATCGGCGCCTGCTTCATGAGGCATGCGCATAGCACCGGTTATGATGAGTGGTTCGGCTTCTTTCCAATAAAGAGAAAGAAAAAAAGCTGTTTCTTCCAGAGTATCAGTCCCTTGTGTTAAAACAATACCTTCTGCACCAGCGTTTATTTGTTGTTTTGCCCACTTAATTATTTCAAAAAGCATTTGAAACGATAAAGATCCACTTGGTATTTGCATTAATGTTTGTGCATTAATATCAGCAACGTTATTTAAATCAGGAACACTTTTTATGAGGTTATCTGAAGTTAAAGTCGGTTGCATGTGACCAAAACTATCAGCAGTCATTGCAATTGTTCCACCTAAGGTCCCTATGGCTATTTTTTTCATAATTTTCCTCTAAAAAGCACAAACTGTTTATATAAAGCTATTTAGCAGTAATTTACATTGACAACAATGATATCATTTTTCCATTTTCAACAAATTGAGTTATGCTGAATCATTGTGTTTTGCTGTATATGTTCTTAAATAGGACAATAGTAATTGAGTTTTACATTGTATGAAAAGAAATCAATATTAAAAAGTAAAGTTAATATTAAGGAGTTTCCTTATGACAGAACATAAGCCAGACATAATGTATGGTACAACAATTATTACGGTACGAAAAGGTGGAAAAGTCGTGATGTCCGGGGATGGTCAGGTCTCTCTTGGACAGACAATTATGAAAGGTAATGCACGTAAAGTGCGTCGTCTTGGAAAGAACGGAGTGGTTATTGCTGGTTTTGCTGGTGCTACGGCAGATGCTTTTACATTACTGGAGAGATTGGAAACAAAGCTTGAGCAATATCCTGATCAGCTTATGCGTGCTTGTGTGGAACTTGCAAAAGATTGGAGAACAGATCGCTATTTGCGTCGTCTCGAAGCAATGATGCTCGTGGCTGATAAGAAAGTAACTTTGGCTCTAACAGGGCTTGGTGATGTCTTAGAACCAGAAGATGGGGTTATGGCAATTGGCTCTGGAGGAAATTTTGCTCTTTCAGCAGCGCGTGCACTCATGGATTTGGATTTGGATGCAGAAACTATTGCTCGTAAAGCTATGGCTATTGCCGCTAAAATTTGTGTTTACACCAATGATCATTTTACGATTGAAACATTGGATGCAGAATTATCTTCTTTAGAGAAAGCTATTTAAATGTGTGTTGTATTTTCCCCTCGTGAAACTGTTTCTGAACTTGATCGTTTTATTATTGGCCAAAATGATGCCAAACGCTCTGTAGCTATTGCACTGCGCAATCGGTGGCGTAGGCAACAGCTTGATGCGCCGATGCGTGAAGAAGTTATGCCAAAAAATATTTTAATGATAGGGCCAACAGGAGTTGGTAAAACTGGTATTGCACGTCGATTAGCAAAACTTTCTGGAGCACCCTTCGTTAAAGTAGAAGCGACTAAATTTACTGAAGTTGGTTATGTGGGACGTGATGTTGAGCAAATTATTCGAGATCTTGTTGAAATTGCCATTTCTCTTGTGCGTGAAAAGAAACGGGATGAAATAAAAGAAAAGGCTCACGTGAATGCTGAAGAGCGCGTTTTAGATGCCCTTGTTGGTAAAACAGCCAGTCCCGCTACCCGTGATAGTTTTCGCAAAAAATTGCGTGGAGGTGAATTGGATGAGAAAGAGATTGAAATTGAAGTAGCCGATAATAATAGCAATAGTGCTTCAACCTTTGATATTCCTGGTATGCCTGGGGCACAAATGGGTATTATGAATTTATCAGATATTTTGGGTAAAATGGGCAGTCGTACAAAAGTTCGTAAGACGACAGTAAGGGATGCTTTTAAGCCGCTCATTGATGATGAATCTGAAAAACTCCTTGATCAGGATCAAATTATTCAAGAAGCGCTTCGTGTTGCTGAAAATGACGGGATTGTTTTTATTGACGAGATTGATAAAATTGCAACTAGGGATGGTGGAGCAAGTGTTGCGGTTTCGCGTGAGGGCGTTCAACGGGATCTTTTGCCTTTGGTTGAAGGAACAACAATTGCTACAAAATATGGGCAAATCAAAACAGATCATATTCTTTTTATTGCCTCAGGTGCATTTCATGTTTCTAAGCCATCTGATTTATTACCGGAACTTCAAGGACGTTTGCCCATCCGTGTGGAGCTAAACCCTTTAACAAGAGAAGATTTACGGCGCATTCTAACGGAACCAGAAGCTAGTTTGATTAAACAATATATTGCTCTTATGGCAACAGAAGAGGTTCATTTAGAAATTACCGATGATGCAATTGATGCTTTAGCAGATATTGCTGTAGATTTAAATGCAAGGATTGAAAATATAGGGGCACGTCGTTTGCAAACAGTGATGGAGCGCGTTTTGGATGAAATTTCTTTCACGGCACCTGATAAAGCTGGAACATCCTTTACAATTGATGCCGCTTATGTGAGAAAATCTATTGGCGAACTTGCTGCTGATATCGATCTTTCACGTTTTATTCTTTAGAGTTATCGCTTGTTTTCTTTATCTGCGCGCTTCGATAATTTTGAAACCATGGGCTTGTTCATGTATCAACACTGTGCGGAAAATATTTTTTAATAATGTTTCATAAGGCAGGTGGCGGTTTGCAACAAAAAGCAGACTGCCGCCTGGTTTTAGGCACTTTGCAGCATTTATAATAAAATTTTTTCCTAATGAAATATCTGTCGTTTGTTGCGTGTGAAACGGTGGGTTTGAAATGATTGTGTCATACAGATTTGTGATAGGTTCATGCACAAGGTCGTGCCAATAAAAATGAATTGAAAAAGGAGCTGTTCTGGATTTAAGGTGCTGTTTTGCTGCTCTCAAAGCGTTGTAGTCTGCTTCATAAAGGTCGAGAGCGGTGAGTTTTTCACTTCTTTCAAGCGCAACGTGAGAAAGATAGCCCCATCCAGCACCAAAATCAGCCATTTTTCCAGAAATAACTTTGGGCATATAAGAAGCAAGTGCAGCGGATCCCGGATCAATACGTCCGTGTGAGAACATACCAGAAGTGGTTTGAAATTTACCAAAAGTGAGCGGTGGTGAGCGCAATTGTGCAATGTTATGTCTCTCAATTTGTTGAGGAACTTGCAACCAAAATACAAGACCATGATTTTTAGACAATTTGTTGGTGATGGGAACAATTGTTTTGACCCACTTCATCATTGAAGCAGCACCAGCAGTTTTATTCCCACTGATTACAATCCATCCATTGGGTTTAACGCATTCTAATAAATCAAGAAAACAATTTTGGTTAAAACCACGATATTTGCTCAAATGTAAAAATGCACCATCATAGCTGAAGGTTTTATCTATTTGGGGAGAGCAGTGAAATTGAGTATCGACAAATTTTAAAAAATCTGGTCGCCAAGGCGTAATAACTTTTAAATTCTGTGCCCATTCTGGAGCTGGGATTTCTGTTAAACCGAAACTTAACCAACATTGGTTTGGATCAGGATATGGGAGTTCATGATTTTCAAAAGGCAAAAATAATAACACATATGACTCTTTCAAAGAAAAATGCCACTCCAATGTTGGGATGGCATTTCATGATACGATAAGAGGAAAAACTTACTCTTCTTTTTTCTTACGGCGGCGCTTATTTTCAGGTTGTTTTTTTTCATCCACGCACTTTTCTTCATTCATCGCTTTATCACCGGTGATTTCCTTTCCGGTTTTTTGATCAACAACCTTCATTGATAACCGAACTTTTCCACGCTCATCAAAGCCCATTAATTTAACCCAAACTTTGTCACCTTCCTTCACAATATCGGTTGTTTTGGTGACGCGTTCTGATGCAAGCTGAGAGATATGAACGAGTCCATCACGAGAACCAAAGAAGTTTATAAATGCACCAAATTCTGCAGTTTTTACAACTGTTCCTTGGTAGACAGCACCAACTTCAGGCTCATCGACAATAGAATGGATCCAGCGTTTTGCTGCTTCAATGGTTTTAGCATCAGCAGAAGCAATTTTAATGGTACCATCATCTTCAATATTAATTTTTGCTCCAGTTTGTTCCACGATTTCCCGAATAACTTTACCACCAGAGCCGATAACATCACGGATTTTATCGACAGAAATATTCATAACTTCGATTCGTGGAGAAAATTCACTCAGCTCAGCACGTGCACTGGTTAAAGCTTTCGCCATCTCATTGAGGATATGGATTCGTCCACCTTTGGCTTGTTCAAGCGCGATTTTCATAATTTCTTCGGTAATACCATCAATTTTGATATCCATTTGCAAGGCAGTAATACCATTTTCTGTTCCTGCGACTTTGAAATCCATATCTCCAAGATGATCTTCATCCCCTAAAATATCAGACAGAACAGCAAAGCGTTCTCCTTCTTTAATCAAGCCCATGGCAATACCAGCAACAGGGCGTGCTAGAGGAACGCCGGCATCCATGAGAGCAAGTGAGGTCCCACAAACCGTTGCCATAGAAGAAGATCCATTGGATTCAGTGATTTCTGAGACAGCACGAATAGTATAAGGGAAAGATTCTTTCGTTGGCAACATGGGGTGAATTGCTCGCCATGCCAATTTACCATGTCCAATTTCACGACGACCAGGAGAACCAAGGCGTCCCGTTTCACCCACTGAAAATGGTGGAAAATTGTAATGGAGAAGGAATGTTTCCTTATACATTCCCGTTAAGGAATCAACATATTGTTCATCTTCACCAGTTCCTAGTGTTGCAACGACAATAGCTTGTGTTTCTCCGCGGGTAAAGAGTGCTGATCCATGTGTGCGGGGTAAAATACTTACTTCTGATTGGATAGGGCGCACGGTAGAAAGATTGCGTCCATCAATCCGCTTTTGGGTATCAAGAATATTCCCGCGAACAATTTTTGCTTGCAACTGTTTAAATACGGTTGCAATTTGATCTGCACTAAATTGACAGTCTTTTTCTGTTTCTGGCATAAATTTATTGAGGATTTCTGTCTTTAGTGCATCAATTGCAGCATAACGTTCTTGCTTATCAGTAATTGTGTAAGCCTTTCGTATATCCTGTTCTGCCATTTTCTGCACCGCTTTTTCAAGTTCAGAAAGATTTTCAGGAACAAAATCACGAGGATCTTTTGCAGCAACTTCAGCAAGCTTTATAATGGCATCAAGGACAGGTTGAAGGCCTTTGTGACCAAACATCACTGCTCCCAACATGATATCTTCCGATAATTCTTGTGCTTCTGATTCAACCATCAAAACAGCACTTTCTGTTCCAGCAACAACAAGATCAAGTTTTGATTCAGGCATTTCATCAATATGAGGATTAAGAATATATTGTCCATTACAATAGCCAACGCGGGCACCGGCTATAGGCCCCATGAAAGGAACACCTGACAGGGTCAATGCGGCAGAAGATGCAATCATCGCAAGGATATCGGGATTATTTTCGAGATCATGCTGTATAACGGAAACAATCACTTGCGTATCATTTTTATATCCCTCAACGAAAAGGGGACGAATTGGGCGATCAATCAAACGTGAAACCAAAGTTTCATTTTCACTTGGTCGACTTTCACGTTTTAAATAGCCCCCAGGTATTCGACCAACAGCATAGGATTTTTCTTGATAATTAACGGTGAGTGGAAAAAAGTCCTGGTCTGGTTTTGGACTTTTGGCTGATACAACGGTTGCTAAGACAATAGTTTCTCCATAGGTAGCAATCACTGCACCATCAGCTTGACGTGCTATTTTCCCTGTTTCAAGGGTGAGAGGACGCCCAGCCCATTCAATTTCTATCTTGTGCGTTTTGAACATTTTTTATCCTTAATGACCAGTGTTTAAATCTTTGATTGCTCACATTCTGGTTTTGCGTAGCATATTTCCAAGCTCTGGGGTGGACAACATACTTTTTATCTTTGTTACGAGAATAGAGAAGTAAACTGCCTTAAATGCGAAATGATAAGCAGTCCTATCCCATAATAACTTGTCAGTTTTTAAATTTTTTAATTAAAAGCAACACGTTGAAAAAATGGGTGGTTTTTTTTTAAACGCCACCACCATTTTTCTTTTAGCGACGCAAACCTAACTTTTTGATAAGTGTCTGATAACGATTTTGGTCAACTCCTTTAAGATAATCAAGAAGACGCCGACGTTGAGACACCATCTTCAAAAGACCACGACGAGAATGATTATCCTTTTTGTGAGATTTAAAGTGGTTTGTTAAATTAGAAATACGTTCAGAAAGTACAGCAATCTGTACTTCTGGTGATCCTGTATCACCAACTTTATTTGCGTATTCTGCGACAAGAGCTTGTTTACGTTCAGCTGTAATCGACATCGTATTATCCTTTCCAAAAACGAAGAAACATAAAGTCACCCATAGCCGAGATGTCGTTCAGCAAGGGTCTGTGAGGAAACAAGAAGAGTCAAAGACTCTTACCTATTTTCGTCCTTATATAGGAAAGAAGGTTAAAATACTAGTCCTTTACAGCATTTTGAAGTCTTTCTTTAAATAAAAGCTTTTGTTTTGAAATATTGATTTAAATAGAGTTTTATGAGAAGTTTTTTAAAGAATTATGCATCCTTTTGATACAAAGATTATGAGCGTGTGTGTGATAACAAAGATGATAAATACCGATTTGGAGGAAAAAGATGCAGAGCATTTCAACATTAAAACTTTTTCGTAATTCGGTATTTCGAAATCTATGGTCATCTACTCTTATTTCTAATTTAGGGGGGCTGATACAGGCTGTTGGAGCAGGGTGGTTAATGGCGTTGATTAGTTCTTCGCATTCCATGGTTGGGCTTGTTCAAAGTGCCACAACATTACCACTTGTTATGTTTTCTTTGATGGCAGGGGCATTAGCGGATAATTTTAATCGGCGTCAAATTATGTTGTGTGCGCAGATTATGATGATGGTCATATCCATGAGTTTATCTGTTTTAGCCTATATGGGATTTCTAACACCTTGGCTTTTGTTATGTTTTACGTTTTTGATTGGATGTGGCACAGCTTTTTATAATCCTTCTTGGCAAGCAACGATAGGAGATATTGTGAGCAGGGAAAATATTCCTGCTGCTGTTAGTTTGAATAGTGTAGGCTTTAATTTGATGCGGAGTGTTGGTCCTGCTATTGGTGGTGCCATCATTGCAACTTTGGGGGCATCTGCTGCTTTTTTGTTTAATGCTATAAGCTATATTCCTCTTATTGGTGCGTTGTTTTTCTGGAAGTCGAATTATGAAAACAACTCATTACCACGAGAAAGGCTGTTAGGAGCTGTCTCAGATGGTTTGCGTTATGTTGCGATGTCACCTAATCTCCTGAGTATTATGGTTCGAGCGTTCCTTTTTGGTATAGGAGCAATTTCTATTTTAGCACTTTTGCCAATTGTTGCGCATAAAGTTCTTGGAGGAAGTGCCCTTCTTTATGGTACATTGCTCGGTTGTTTTGGGTTAGGAGCCATGACAGCAGGTATTATTAATGCAGTTGTACGGCATCATTTTCGTTCAGAAACAATTATTGCAAGTGCATTTATTGGTTTTGCCTTTTCTTGCTTTTTATTGGGAATAAGCCGTTCACTGATTATAAGCCATATTGCTTTATTTCCTGCAGGGTTATGTTGGGTTTTGGCATTATCATTGTTTAATACATCTGTACAACTCTCTACACCACGCTGGGTTGTTGCACGTTCTTTAGCACTTTATCAAACGGCATCTTATGGGGGGATGGCTATTGGAAGTGCAATCTGGGGAGTTTTGGCTGATGGTTATTCTCCAACAATTGCTTTGAGCGTTTGTTCTCTATTCTTGATTTTTGGTGCTCTTGCGGGGGTAAAATTTAGAATTCAAGAAATTCCTCAGATAGATTTAAATCCTCTTGATCATTTTAGAGAGCCGGAATTATTACTTGACCTCAAAGCAAGAAGTGGACCGATCATGATAATGATCGATTATAAAATTCATGAAAATGATCTTGAAGAGTTTCTCAAAGTGATGACGCGTCGACGCCATATTCGATTACGTGATGGTGCGCGTCAGTGGGTCCTTTTACGAGATCTTGAAAGACCTGAATATTGGACAGAGGCTTATCATATGCCAACATGGGTAGATTATTTACGCCATAATCATCGTCGTACAAAAGCAGATGCAGAAGTCAATAAGCGTCTGCGTCATTTAAATTGTGCTCCTAACGGTATAAGAGTGCACCGCATGATTGAACGCCAAACAATACCTCAAGCCAATGAGATGCTTTTAAAAGTTTCCTCTGATCATCTCCCTTAGGATTAAAACAGTTTTTGTAAATATTAAATATATTAATATTATTTCGATCAATTTGTTAGCATAATCATAAAAAAATTGCTGTTTCAATATTTAATGAATTGATTTATAATGGTTATTTGTTATTTTTCATGTTGAGTGATAGTTCTGAAAATCTTAAGCTTTTCTCGTTTCAAATCTATTTAGAGTAAATCAGTCCATATCTTTGCTTGTACATTATAAACGAGGACTAAAGTATGAGTAAAAAACGATTAAAAAAGAAATAAAAAGCCTCTTATGAATCCTTTAAATGCAAGGATTGTTGCGACATTAAGAGGAAAAAGTGTGTGGTGGTGTTAGCTTATAGCACTGACTTAAATTTTGATATGAATACGGTAAATATAGACAATGAAAAGCACCATATGTTTCTTAATTGATAGAGAAAAATATCTTTCCGCAGAAGGTGGTTGGGAAAAGAATCGATTAAATTGTGAAAATCCTCTTTGGTTTAAATAGACCTTTGTCGAGAGTGCCAATAGCAAGAAGTTGTTCCTTATAGAGGACACAAACTTCCTCTTCATCAAGAGGTACTTTGTGATGATTCAAGAGGATAGAATGGCCTCTTATAATCCTCTGTGCTTGAGTTTCATTAAGGATATAGTGAGGGAGGCAATCCAATGCGGCGCTTGTGTCAATTAAGAGCTCATCAAGTGTTGTGAAGTTTTTTTCAAAAGAACGATTATTTTCATCTGTAGTGTTTTTATTTGGCGGAATGGCTGCTTTTAGTTCCTCCCATGTAATGAGATCTTCTTCATCAAAAGGTGCGACGGCAATACGTCTTAAATCAGCAATATGCCCATAGCAACTGAGATCACGTCCTATATCGCGTGCTAAAGAGCGCACATAAGTTCCTTTTCCGCAGGTTATTTCAAAGACAGAATGCTCTTTGGTAGGCATTTCTAATAACTTGAAAGTTTCTATTTCCACTTCACGGGGCGGAATTTCAACAACTTCCCCTTCACGCGCTAAATCATAGGCACGATTTCCGGCAATTTTGATTGCTGAAAATTGTGGAGGTGTTTGCAAAATAACACCTGTATATTGAGGAAGAAGAGCAAGTATTTCTTCTTGTGTTGGACGTATGAGAGAAGTTTTCGTTATTTCTCCTTCTAAATCATCTGTTGAGCGCTCTTGCCCCCAAGCAATATGAAAACGGTAAGTTTTTTTGCCTTGCATCACGTAAGGGACGGTTTTGGTTGCTTCGCCCAATGCAATGGGAAGGAGACCAGAAGCAAGAGGATCAAGTGTACCCGCATGTCCTGCCTTTTGAGCATGGAAGAGCCATTTGATTTGTGAGACAGCTTCTGTTGATTTCATTCCTTTTGGTTTATCAAATATGACCCAGCCAGAAACAGGACGCCCTTTTTTCTTGTGTTGCCGCGCCATATCTTTAATCCTCATCTGTATCACTATGGTGAAGATCGCGCGCAACCTCAGGCGAGCGAAGGAGGGCATCAATTTTTGAAAAATTATCAAAACTATTATCAATTCGGAAACGCAGTTCTGGCATATATTTCATTTGTCGCAACGCATGACTGATTTCTCCACGGAGAAAACGACTATGTTTATTGAGGGTATCAACAACATCGGTATGAGAAGCATTTTTAAGAGTGCTGAGAGGTGATACAAAGCAAGTAGCAATTTTTAAATCTGGTGACATGCGTACTTCAGAGACAGAAATAACAATATCTTTTAAGATATCATCAAGCAAAATATCACGCTGTAATATATGCGCTATTGCATGACGTACTTGCTCTGCTACTCTAAGTTGCCGTTGTGATGGCCCTGCATTTTTCATCAAAGTTTTATCCTTGCTACAAGATCTCTTTTTTGACCATTTAGATAAGGAAAAAGAGATATTGTGTATAAAACCTAATAACTTTTCTCATTTCACAACAGAGTAAAGTTATTGGATTATTTTATAATGTGCGATTAATATGTTCGATACGGAAGGTCTCAATGATGTCTCCTGCACGCATGTCTTCATAATTTTCAAAGGCTATTCCACATTCTTGACCACTTTGCACTTCATTGACTTCATCCTTAAAGCGTTTGAGTGTTTTCAGCTTTCCTTCGTGAATAACGATATTATCGCGGATAAGGCGAACACCGGCTCCTCGTTCTATTTTACCTTCTGTAACACGACATCCTGCAACTTTTCCAATTTTTGTAATGTTAAAGACTTCTAGAATTTCAGCATTACCAAGGAAAGTTTCACGCTGTTCTGGTGAGAGTAATCCAGACATGGCAGCCTTGATATCGTCAACAAGATCATAAATGATGTTGTAATAACGAATCTCAATTCCTTGTGTTTTAGCAAAATCACGTGCTTGCTTATTGGCTCGAACATTAAAGCCAATTACAGCAGAGTTAGAAGCTTCTGCAAGAGAAATATCACTTTCGGTAATTCCTCCAGCACCAGAATGTACAATACGTGCACGAACCTCATCATTTCCAAGTTTTTCCAATGCTGAAGCAATTGCTTCGATTGATCCTTGCACATCCCCTTTTATAATAAGAGAAAATTCCTTAACACCAGTCGTTTGCAATTTTGTCATCATTTGCTCAAGAGAACCACGCGAACCAGTTTGCCGCGCAACAGCTTTATCACGTGCTAATCGTTGTCGATATTCAGAAATTTCACGTGCTTTTGCTTCATGTGTGACAACAGCAAAACGGTCTCCGGCTTGTGGTGTTCCTTGCATGCCTAAAATTTCAATTGGTGTAGAGGGAACGGCTTCTTTGACATGGCGGCCATGGTCGTCAATCAAAGCACGCACACGACCCCATTCATTTCCAGCAACTATAATATCAGAAGGGTGTAATGTACCTTTTTGAACAAGAACTGTTGCAACAGACCCACGTCCGCGATCCAATTTGGCTTCAATGATAACGCCCTCTGCAGTTCGTTGGGGATCTGCTTTCAGATCAAGCATTTCAGCCTGAAGAAGGATAGCTTCGAGAAGTTTATCAAGATTTTGACCAGTTTTAGCAGAAACTTCAACGTCCAAAGTTTCACCACCCATAGTTTCAACAAACACTTCATGTTGTAGAAGTTCTGTACGCACTTTTTGTGCATTCGCAGCTGGTTTATCAATTTTGTTGATAGCAACAATGATAGGTACACCAGCAGCTTTCGCATGATTGATTGATTCAATCGTTTGAGGCATAACACTATCATCAGCGGCTACAACGAGAACAGCAATATCAGTAACACGAGCTCCGCGTGCACGCATAGCCGTAAATGCAGCATGACCTGGTGTATCAATAAAGGTAATTTTTTGACCGTTTTGTTCTACTTGATAGGCACCAATATGCTGCGTAATACCTCCTGCTTCGCCAGAAACAACATTTGCTTTACGAATAGCATCCAAAAGAGAAGTTTTTCCGTGGTCAACATGGCCCATAATGGTTACAACAGGGGCGCGCTGCTGCATGTTTTGAGGATTATCTGTTATATTAAAGATACCTTCTTCTACGTCAGATTCTAAAACACGTTTAACAGTATGGCCAAATTCAACAGCGATGAGTTCGGCAACATCTGCATCAATAACATCGCCAGGTTTCATCATTTGTCCTTGTTTCATCAAGAATTTAATCACATCAACAGAACGCTCAGTCATACGTTGTGCGAGCTCTTGAATGGTAATCGTTTCAGGAAGAACAACTTCGCGAGAAATTTTTTCTCTTGGTTCTTGATTTTGTGCACGCTTAAACTTTTCCTGTCTACGCCGCATTGCAGCCATTGAGCGCCCACGTGCGCTTCCTTCTTCATCCAGTGCACTATTCAGAGTTAGCTTTCCGCGTCTCCGCTCATCAGCTCCTTTGACAACTTTGGGTACACGTATTTCTGATTTAGCAGGATTAGCACGTCGACTATGCCGTTCTTCCTCATTATTGTCATCTATTTTGCGTTTTTCAACCACGGTTGTCTGTTTAGTGGCAATAGGAATATCTGCCTGTTCAATGAGAGGGGGAACAGGTGGAGTCTGCACTGGCGATATTTCTTCTTCTTGTTGGAGATGGATTTCTTTTTCTTTAATTTCTTGCTGTAAAATTTCTTCACGCTCTTTAGCGCGTCTTGCTTCTTCTTCGGCTTGTTCTCGCGTTATTCTTTCTTGGATATGTGCTTCTTCTAACGCGCGAAGTCTCGCTTCCATTTCAGTTGATGAAAGATTGCTTTTTGCCACAGATTCTTGAGGCTTTTTTTCCTCAAAACGCGGTTTAGAACGCTGGGGGGCCACATGCGGCTTTGTAATGGGCTGTAGGGTTTCAGCTTTTTCATCAGGTCGCGTAATTTTACGCCGTTTGGTTTCGACAACGACAGCCTTCGTACGGCCATGACTAAAATTTTGTTTAACCGTGCTCGTTTCCAAGACAGACCTCTTGAGAGTTAGTATCTTCTTGACCGTTGTTTTGTCGTTGTTATTTTCACTCATTGTACTTCCTTCACGGCTTGTGCCGTCATCTCACTAGACTTACTATGCTTGTCGTCACGATAGCTGATCAATCTACATGTCGTTTTGAGAAATCCTTCAGCAGCTTTTGTGTCCAGTAAGGCCGCGTGCATTACAGGATTAGAGCCAAAAGCCACTCGCATTTCATCATTTGTAAATAAAGATATGGTTTTTATAGTCCGATTTGTTTGTTGTTGTATTGAATGGATGGCCTGTGCAATTTTTCGTTTCCCATCTTCTGTTGTTTCTTTAGCATGAAGTACAAGAATAACTTTACCAGAGCGGATAGCAGCGTCAACCTTTGTTGCTCCCATAACAATTGCTCCCGCTTTTCGTGCCATGGAAAGGCTTGAAAGAGCGGCTTTTAGTAAAAGCGTATCAACAACATGCACAAGATTTGGTGTAACTTCAACATCTGTTTTAAAATTTCTATGAAA
Source organism: Bartonella sp. AA81SXKL (assembly GCF_042196945.1). NCBI lineage: Bacteria > Pseudomonadati > Pseudomonadota > Alphaproteobacteria > Hyphomicrobiales > Bartonellaceae > Bartonella > Bartonella sp. AA81SXKL. Next base: position 77,962 of record NZ_JBHIRH010000005.1, read on the forward strand.
AGCTTTCTGTTTGATTGCTTTCTCAATAACAGCGTGATGGGCAGAAATCCAAACGCCACGCCCTGGTAAATTCGCTTTAAGATCAGGAACAATTTGGTTATTGGGACCAATAACAAAACGGATCAGCGTTTGTGCTGAAGCATTTTTTCGGGTCACAATGCAAGTCCGTTCATTCATTTAAAGTGTATCCACATCCAAATCATCTGTTTTTTCATTTTCTGCAGAATTTTCATCTTCTACAGGATTTTCTGTAACAAGATCAGCTTGGTCTATCCAGCCTGCTTGTACACGTGCGGCTAAAACCATAGCTTCTGCATCTGCGCGTGTAATGTCAAAAGGGGTTAAAATACCAGAAAAATTCTGTGTTTGACCTTCTTTACGTTCTCTCCAACCAGCTAAATCATCAACGGCATAGCCAGCAAAGTCTTCTATTGTTTTTACACCATCCTGACCTACAGCAACCAACATAGCACTTGTCATTCCAGGAAGTGTTCGCAACTCGTCAGAAACTCCGAGCTTTTTGCGTTTTTCATCAAGTTCTTTTTCTTGATGATCAAGATATTCGCGGGCACGACTTTGGATTTCAGCGGCGGTATCATGGTCAAAACCATCAATAGAAGCGATTTCTTCAAGATCAATATAGGCGATTTCTTCAATAGAAGAAAAACCCTCTGATGCCATAACCTGTCCGATCATTTCGTCAACCTCTAAGGCTGCCATAAACAATTTACTCCGTTCAGTAAATTCTTTTTGACGATTTTCAGATTCTTCCTTTTCCGTTAAAATATCAATGTTCCATCCTGTTAGTTGCGAAGCCAAGCGAACATTTTGCCCACGTCGTCCAATAGCAAGGCTAAGTTGATCATCTGGCACAATAACTTCAATCCGTTCAGCATCTTCATCAAGGATGATTTTAGAAACTTCAGCAGGTTGCAGTGCATTAACGACAAATGTTGCCGCATCAGGCGACCAAGGAATAATATCAATTTTTTCGCCTTGTAATTCAGCAACAACAGCTTGTACACGACTTCCTCGCATTCCAACGCATGCTCCAACAGGATCAATGGAACCATCGCGTGAAACAACGGCGATTTTAGCCCGTGAACCTGGATCACGAGCAACAGATTTGATTTCTATAATACCATCATAAATTTCTGGTACTTCCATAGTGAAAAGTTTTACCATAAATTGGGGATGTGTGCGTGAAAGGAAAATTTGTGGACCACGCGTTTCACGGTGTACATCATTGACAAAAGCACGAATGCGATCTCCATAGCGGAATGATTCACGAGGAATTAATTCATCACGGCGAACAATAGCTTCACCGCGTCCTAGATCAACGATGACGTTACCATATTCCACACGCTTAACTGTACCAGAAATAATTTCACCAACTTTATTTTTGAATTCCTCATATTGCTGATCGCGCTCTGCATCGCGTACTTTTTGTACAATAACCTGTTTAGCAGATTGTGCTGCGATACGTCCAAAATCCATAGGAGGTAAAAGATCAGCAAAAAAATCACCAATTTTTGCTTCTGTTTGACGTTTGAGAGCATCAGACAAAGTAATTTCCGTTGTATAGTCTTCAACGACATCAACGATTTTAAGCAGGCGCTGTAATTTAATTTCACCTGTTTTAGAATTGATTTCAGCACGAATATTGGTTTCTTGACCATAACGAGAACGTGCTGCTTTTTGAATAGCATCAGCCATCGCAGAAATGACAATTTCACGGTCGATTGACTTTTCACGTGCAACAGCATCTGCAATTTGCAGAATCTCAAGCCTGTTAGCGCTTGTAGCCATCAATTTTCTCCTTCTTTGTGCCACACGATGGGTATTTCCCAGTGATATTATTTTTTGAAATTGAGCGTCTGTATAGAGTCGTTAGCGTTCTCTTCGGCAATGAATTGTTGACTTAAATCTTTATTTTGTTTCAATGCATCGCGAATAAGCTCATCGGTAAGCACTAAATGCGCATTTATGATATCACAAAAGGAAATAGGGGTATACATGGCTTCTCCATAAGCAGCTTTATCAGTGTTTAAAATAAATCCATCTTGCGTGATATTTGTAAGTGTCCCACGAAATTTTCGGCGCCCATCAATTGTTATTTTGGTTTCAATTTTTGCAAGATGCCCTTGCCAATGAAAAAAATCAGATTTTCTTACCAATGGACGATCAATTCCAGGTGATGAGATTTCTAAATGATATTTGCGTTCAATAACATTTTGTACATCAAGGAGGGGAGAAACTGTTCGACTAACAGTTTCACAATCTTCTATGGTCATAGAACCATCGGCACGTTCAACCATAATTTGAAGTGTTAAACCATTTTGACCAAGAAGTTTCACACGAACCAAACGAAAACCTAAAGGTTTAAGTAGTGGTATGACAAGAGCAGCAACCTGTGCTTCGATACCATCTTCTTCAAACAGGCGCGGTTCGTCAAGATTGCTTATTTTTTCAGCTTCGTTCATACATTTTATCCAAGTTGGTTTCATCAGTTTTATGATATTAAAAAAGAGCGGGTCCAACGGCCCACTCTTCATCATAAGACCAAGAATTTAACTATTGATACTCTTAAATTCAAAATTTTTCAAGTTGTTTATGAGAAAAGCGCTTGATCATTTATTTCTTGATAAAGGTAAGATAGGCAGGCGTTCGTCCTTCGCGTAAAGCTTTTGCTTCATAGCGGGTTCCGCTCCATAGTGGATAAGGGAGTTTCCAGTCTTGAGGGCTTTCTGCTTTCCATTCAAAGTGATCATGTTGTGCACAATGGTACAAAGTCCAGTTTACATAACTGTCTATATCGCTAGCAAAGCGCAAAAACTTCCCTATTTTAAGAACACGAGCAAAACGGTTAAGATTTTTTATGTTGATGAAGCGTCGTTTCCAGTGTTTCTTTTTCGGCCAAGGATCAGGATAGAAGAGGTCTATTCCATCAAGCGAGTTATCAGGGAGCCAATCAAGAAGGCGTGTAGCATCATCATTATAGAGGCGAAGACGATTTTGATGGTTTTGATGCTGTTCAAGAGACGATAATATTTTTGCCATGCCATTGATAAAGGGCTCGACGCCGATAAAACCGGTTTTTGGAAAATATTCCATTTCATGAAGTAAATGTTCACCTCCACCAAAACCGATTTCAAGTCGAATTTCTCTTACTTTGCTTGAAAATAAGGATGTAAGGTTTAAGGGAGGAGGGACATTTAAATCAATATTCAAATTGGGGAGAAGCATTTGTATACGTGTAAGCTGACTGTTTCGAAGTTGTTTTCCTTGTCGGCGTCCAAAAAATGCTTCACTCTTACGTATATTATGTTTAATCATGGGATTTGGATCATTGTTTGAAGCGTTTTCACGAGATCAGTTTTTTCCCATGAAAACGAACCATCGTGTTTTGGTTTACGACCAAAGTGACCATAGGCAGCTGTTTTCGCATAAATAGGTTTATTGAGGTCAAGATGTTTTCGAATGCCGGTAGGTGAAAGGTCCATTATTTTGCGGATGGCTTCTTCAATAACTTTTTCATCGACTTTTCCTGTTCCATGAAGATTAAGATAAATAGATAAAGGTTGTGCAATACCAATTGCATAGGAGAGTTGAATGGTGCATCTCTCTGCTAAATCAGCAGCAACAATATTCTTAGCCAGATAGCGTGCCGCATAGGCAGCAGAACGATCAACTTTTGTTGTATCTTTTCCTGAAAAAGCACCGCCTCCATGGGGTGCTGCACCTCCGTAAGTATCCACAATAATTTTGCGTCCCGTTAATCCGGCATCGCTTTGAGGTCCTCCAATGACAAATTTTCCTGTTGGGTTAATATACCAACTGCATTGAGCTGCAATGGGAATGTCATGTAAAGCTTGGCGAATGTAAGGTTCAACCACTGTACGTACTTTATTGGAATCCCAGCTTTCATCAAGGTGCTGCGTTGAAAGAACAATGGATGTGACCTCTATCGGTTTTCCATTTTTATAACGTATGGTTATTTGGCTTTTAGCATCTGGTCCTAATTTTCCAGTTTCTCCCTCTCCTTTATGACGAGCTGCGGCAAGAAGTTTGAGAATTTTATGCGCATAATAAATTGGCGCAGGCATGAGATCAGGTGTTTCACGGCAAGCATATCCAAACATGATACCTTGATCACCTGCTCCTTCTTCACCATGCCGATCCGTAGCATTATCAACCCCTCTTGCTATATCAGCTGATTGTGGGCGCAAAAGAACATCAATTTTAACAGTTTTCCAATGGAAGCCTGTTTGTTCATAGCCAATGGTACGAATAGCACGGCGGGCTGCTGTACGAAAACGTGTGGGATTAATGAGTGGAAAGCTAGTTTCATCATAGATGAATTCTTTATTTTTATCTTTTTTTAATAGCGTATCGGGAACACGTACTTCACCAGCGATAACAACACGGTTGACACTGACGAGAGTTTCACAGGCAACGCGTACTAACCATGGATCAGTACCAGTCTTTTCAGCTTCTTTATAGATCATATCAACGATTTCATCGGAAATACGATCACAAATTTTATCAGGATGTCCTTCCGATACCGATTCGCTCGTAAAAAGATAATCTTGATGCGGCATAGGAACTCCTTCAAAAAAGAAAACCAACGATTTAATCAATTGCTTACTAAAGTCGTCACCATTTGCTAATTCTACAGCAAATAGTCAATGCAAATGTATATGAATAAAAGAGAAAAGATATAATTTTAATTTATAACTTATTTGTCAAATCTTCCTCAGAAAGTGCTTTTGCCAAGTCAATAATTTTTCGACGCACTTTAGCATCAGATATATTTGTAAAAGCGCGCATGAGTTGAATCCCTTCGCTGCTAGAACAAAAGTCTATAAAATTGTGTTCACTTTCAGCAAAACCCTCTACTTGTTGGGAGGTAATACCTTTATCAAAAAAGTAAGAAACAGGAACATCCATAATTTCCGCTATCGCTTGAAGACGGCTGGCACCAATACGGTTTGTTCCTTTTTCATATTTTTGGATTTGCTGAAAAGTAATTCCTAATTTTTCACCTAGTTTCTCTTGAGTGAGTCCTAAAATATTACGACGTAAACGGATACGAGTTCCAACATAGATATCTATAGGGTCAGGTTTTTTTTTAGTTTCGGTCATAATGCAACTCTTTATTTCCAGCATTTTTCTTCTAAACCAACATCATATTTATGCGCAGTTGATTTATCATATAATTAAAACAATATGTAATATTTTTTCCCAATATTACTGGTACACGCAACATAATACCGTACAAAGGGCACTTGAATCATTTAAGCTGTTTTGTAAAACCAAAACCAATACGACACAATAGCATAAGGATGAATAAGATAAAAGTAGAGAAAGTTCTGTATTCATTGCTTCCTATAGGGGTAATGGATGATGGAACTCGTGAATCAATAATGCCCACAGCATTTTGTCGAAGAGCTACAACGATTCGTCCATAAGAATCAATAACAGCTGATATGCCATTATTGGCTGCCCGTATGAGGGGGATTCCCAGTTCAACGGCACGAAGCTGTGCTTGTTGAAGATGTTGATAGGGTCCAGGTGTTACACCAAACCATGCATCATTTGTAATATTAATAATTGCTTGAGGCGGGGAGCCTTTAAAAGTCATTTCATGGGGAAATATTGCTTCATAACAAATCAAGGGTAGATAAGAAAATCCGTTTGGCATTGTAACAATTTTGCGCACACTTGCAGCACTATATCCACCAATATTATCGGCAAGGGTACGCAATCCAATTTTTTTCAATAAATTCTGATAAGGAAGATACTCACCAAAAGGAACCAAATGAAGTTTATCGGAAGTATTTAAAATATTACCTTGAGCATTAATGACTGCAATTGTATTAAAATATTGTGTTTGGGAATGAGGTAGATCATTGCTGGCGCGTATTGCTCCAACGATAGCCCATTGTTTAGGTTTTAAAAGAGAGGCAATGCGCATTGTGGTAGATGAGTTATCATAGAGAAGGTAAGGAACGGAAGCTTCAGACCATACGATAAAATCGGGTTCTGAATTTTGATCGGTTGTTGGCGTTGCACTTAGCTTCATATGCGCTTCCAACATAGATTCTCGTGTATTATCACGCAATTTTATATTTTGTTGGATGGACGGTTGAACAATGCGCACCCAATAAGCACTTTTTTGATCTTCAGCTGTGTTTTCTATAGTATGAAGACGATAAAACCCAAAACCACAGTGAATTAATATAAGTGATAAGCAAAGAGAAAGTGCCACTTTCTTTTTTTCATCCGTTAATAAAACAGTTGGCAAACTGTAGGCTAAGACAGCAAGAATATTCATTCCGTAAAGTCCTACGATTGCATCAGATTGCATGAACACTGGGGTTGGCATGGCTGTATAGCCAAGAGAATTCCATGGAAATCCTGTGAATAAAAACGCACGCAACCACTCGGATAATCCTAATGCAAAGGCTAAAACAAAAAAGCGTGCTATTCCTTTTGTCCATAATAAACCGACAATGAAACCAGAAAAAAACCAATAAAAAGAAAGGTAGAGTGGAGGGACTAAAATGGCTAATGGGACGGCCCAACCAAAAGAATCTGGATCTGTTAACAAAGCATTGCATAGCCACCAAAGGCCGCAAATAAAATAACTAAAACCAAAGGTTCCACAGCTTAAAGCGTAAGTAAAAAAATGTTTTTTATTGTTTTTGGTGTCCTGTATTGAGTCAAGTAAAACAATAAAGAGAGGGAAAGTTAGAAAGCAAAGAGGTGTTAAATAAAAGGGTGGAAGTGCAAAAGAAGTAAGAGCACCACACAGAAATATCCATGCTTGGCGCTTCCAGCCTGTAACAGAGAATAAAAAAACGATGAAATTGTTTAAAAACGCTGGACTATTCTTTAGGGATGGCATTGTTCTCAAGATTCTCATTTTTGGGAATGCGAAAAATGCGCAACCGTTTGATCCGGCGTTTATCAGCTTCTAAAATACGAAATCTATAGCCAGGTACAGCTTCGACAATTTCACCTTTGGCAGGAATGCGATCAAGAATTGAGACGATCAAACCACCAATAGTATCAACTTCATCACCATATTCTCCTACGATAAAATCAGGACCAAGAGCTTTCTCAACATCTTCTAGTTCAGTTCTTGCATCAACGAGCCATTTATTATTTGGTTCACGTACGATAGCATTGTTGACATTATCATGTTCATCTTCGATATCTCCAACGACTAACTCAACAATATCTTCCATTGAAACGAGACCATCTGTTCCTCCATGTTCATCAATAACTAAAGCCATTTGAGTTCGTGTAGTTTGCATCCGTGTTAATAATTTGCTTGCAAGCATAGAACTGGGAACAAAGAGAACTGTTCGGATCAAATCCAATTCACCAATTGGAGTACGCAAGTCTGTATGGTTTAATTGAAGAAAATCGGATTTTTGTTCGGTTTTTGTTGGATTGATAATAAAGCGAGTGATGTAGTTAAGAATATCGCGGATATGGATCATGCCGCGCGGATCATCTAAAGTTTCAGCATAAACGGGGATACGAGAATGACCAATTTTTGCAAAACATTTAAGGGTTTCTCCAAGAGAGGTGTTTATTTCTAATGCTTCGATTTCAGAACGAGGTATCATAACATCATCCACGCGTGCTTCACGTAAGCGTAAAATGTTATGCAGCATAGTACGTTCTTCAGGTGAGAAGAGGGCGGTATCTTTTTCATTGTTAGTTGTGAGTGCAACGGTAAGATCATCGCGCAGTGACGTAGATGCACAATTTCGACCCCGTAAGAATGAAAACAAATGATTCATCAGGGAATATTTTTCTGTATGATTCGTTTGCTGAGAGGGGTCTTTTTCATTATTAGAAGATGCTTGATTATTATTTTGTGCATTTATTTTGTTTGCCATGGTTTTGAAATCTTCTAGACTTTCTTTTATAACAGATAAATAAGAGGCTTTAAATGGTATGCTGGTAATATTGATTTTAAAAGTTAAATTTTATCATTGATAGACAATTATGCGTAAGGATCTTTTATGGAAAGCTTTTGAAGAATTTCCCTTTCGAGCTTTTCCATTTTATATGCTTCATCATCAGTTTCATGGTCATAACCAAGCAGATGCAAGATACCATGAACAATCATATGTGTTAAATGGTCTTGAAATGTTTTTCCTTCTTTCTCTGCTTCGAAAACAACAGTTTCTCGGGCAATAATAATATCACCGAGCATGGGACCAGGTCGATTTCCAGCTTTAAGTGGAAAAGCAGGAAAGGATAGTACATTAGTAGATTTGTTTTTGTTGCGCCATTGTGCATTGATTTGTGCCATATGTTCATCATCCGTAAAAAGCAGGCTAATCTCGCTTACAACATTTTCCAATGAAACATGATGCATAGCTGTCATTAATGCTTTTTCAGTGATATTATAAAGCATTTTCTCATCATTCCACCCTGCGCTTTTAATCATTATATCAATAATAATCATGATGAATCAAATTCATTTTTTAATGCATCGCGTGTGAATGATTTTTTTTTATTTTGTATTTCGGAATCACGATCATAAGCACGAACGATAGCAGCAACAAGTGGATGGCGTACAACATCTTTTTCATCAAAATGCACAATTGCAATATTTTCTATATTTGAAAGAATGCGAACTGCTTCAATGAGACCTGATTTTTGCCCTGTAGGCAAATCAATTTGGCTTACGTCACCGGTAACGATCATACGCGTTCCTTCTCCAAGACGTGTGAGGAACATCTTCATTTGCATGGGCGTAGTATTTTGTGCCTCATCAAGAATAACAGCAGCATGGGCAAGTGTTCGTCCGCGCATAAAGGCGAGAGGAGCAATTTCTATGACACCAGAAGCTAAAATGCGTTCTATTTTTTCAGCGGGCATCATATCATAAAGAGCATCATAAAGTGGTCGTAAATATGGGTCGACTTTTTCTTTGAGATCACCGGGAAGAAAACCAAGACGTTCTCCAGCTTCAACAGCCGGACGTGAGAGAATAATTCGTTCAATGATACCACGTTCTAGAAGCATTGCAGCATGAGCAACAGCAAGATACGTTTTTCCTGTTCCTGCTGGTCCTACACCAAACACAAGTTCAGTATGCTCCATAGCACTTATGTAAGCGTCTTGTGTTGGAGTTCTTGCATGAATTATTTTTTTATGGGTACTCAACCGTGCTGGTATACGTTTCGTTGCAGATTTGTGTGTTATTGTGTCTTCTTTCTGCTTCTTTGGTATATTTGCCATAGCAATCGCTCCTTTTATATCTGATAAAGTGAGCTCTTGATGTGTTTTGGCACGTTCATAAAGCTGCTGCAATACATATTGCGCACGTTTTATAACGGAAATATTTCCACGGATTAAGACTTCATTACCACGCGGATGAATACTAAGTTCGAGTTTTTTTTCGATATAAGCGAGATTTTCGTCAAATTTACCAAAAACTGCTTTTGCATATTGATTATTTTCGAAAATCAAAACAACTTGGCTCAGATCTGAAGCGCTTGTTTGTTTCAAGGTATCAGCCTTTTCAAGGGACGTATTTACTTTTTCTTTAATACGCTTTATTTTTTCGGTTGAAGCTTTCAGCCTATTCTCCATATCTACATAAATATTGCACATTTTTTTAAGTAAACTTTATAAAAGACAATTTTTTACAAAAAGTGCACGCTTTAGATGTAATCATTTTCTTTTAAAATAAAAGAGTTTTCCAAAATATTTATTGTGAACAAGGTGTTAGAGGCATGTCTATCTATTTGTCACTTCACCAACAAAACTGTTTGAGCTTGCATTTTTAATATGAATTTCTATCACGCTACCTGTAGAGGCTTCTGTATCGACGACAACAGGTAAAAGCCAAGGGGAACGCCCTACCATTTGTCCTGAGTGACGTCCAGTTTTTTCGATGAGAACGTTCGTTTTTTGACCAATTTTAGAACGCAAAAATGCATTTTGTTGCTCAAGGAGAAGGATTTGTAAATGTTGAAGTCGGGCATCTTTTACAGATTCATCAACATGATTTTTCATTGTGGCTCCCACTGTTCCAGGACGGGGGGAATATTTAAAAGAATAAGCTGAACTGTACTGTACTTGTTGAATAAGTTTAATGGTTTCTTCAAAGTCTTCATCTGTTTCTCCTGGAAACCCTACAATAAAATCGCCTGAAAAGGCAATATCTGGCCGTACGGTTCGAATTTTTTCGATAAGATGAAGATAATGAGAGCTTTTGTGTTGTCGGTTCATGGCTTTTAAGATGCGATCTGAACCTGATTGAACAGGAAGATGGAGGTAAGGCATTAACATATCAAGATCTCGATGCGCGGCAATAAGGCTATCATCCATATCACGTGGGTGGCTGGTTGTGTAACGCAAACGCTTTAAACCATCGAGTTTTGCGAGATGATAAAGAAGATCGCCAAGACGCCAAGTTTTGCCATCAGCACTTTGTCCATGCCAACCATTGACATTTTGTCCAAGCAGCGTAATTTCTTTGACACCCGCTTCGATGAGTTGAAGGGCCTCTTCAGTAATTTGTTCAACGGATCGTGATATTTCAGCACCGCGTGTGTACGGAACAACACAAAAAGTGCAAAATTTATCGCAACCTTCCTGCACTGTTAAAAATGCGCTAACACCTCGTTTTCTTACTGCATGTTTATTATGGGGCGGCAAATGAGCAAATTTATCTTCAACAGCATAGTCTGTTTCGATAATTTTTTTCCCTTGTTTGGCTTTTTCTAACAATTCTGGCAAGCGATGATACATTTGCGGACCAATAACAAGATCCACTGTTGGAGCACGGCGCAAGATTTCACTTCCCTCAGCTTGTGCAACACAACCTGTTACACCAACCATAAGGGGTTTATCAGGTGTGCGCTCTTGACGCATAACGCGCAAACGACCGAGATCAGAATAAAGTTTTTCTGCTGCTTTTTCACGAATATGACAGGTATTAACAAGAATAAGATCGGCATCATTGGGAATTTGTGTTGTCACATAGCCTTGCGAACTGAGACTATCAGTCATCCGTTGGCTATCATAAACGTTCATTTGACATCCATAGGTTTTGATAAAAACCTTTTTAGGAGCAACAGGAGGCGTATTTTTAGGATTTACTTTATTCATAGCGCATGTGTAAATGTTTTTTACACAAATCTCAATCTATTTGCTTAAAAGTTTTTTGCATGATAATTGCATCACCACGACCATTTTTTGACGCGTAGTAGGCAAGACGTTCAGAAATTTTTTGAAATTCAAAGCGTTGATAAAGGTTCAAAGCAGAAAGATTTGTGGCTTCTACTTCCAAGAATAATTTTATGGCGCCCTTGTCGTGAAGATGGTGAACTGTGCTTTCGATAAGAAAGGTACCAATTCCTTGTTGACGATAATGAGGATGAACAGCAATTGTGATGATTTCTGCTTCATCAAGGATGAGACGGCATAGGCAAAAGCCTAAAATTTGATCAGAGCGATCAATGAGAAAAACTTTGTGTCCGAAGATAGAGTGATCTGTTAAGAAATTATCAAAAGCTTGTTTTTCCCAAGAAGGGGTAAAACAATGCTGATGAATTTGATGAAGAGAAGCACTATCATTAACTTGTAGCGGAGCAATTCCAAAATTCTTTTTTGTCAATGAAAATTTGGGCATTATTTTTTTTGTGGTAAAGAAAAATTGGTTTGTTGTTTTGCATCAGCGCTGCGTAGATAGAGTGGGCGAGGTGAATTTTTTGATTGTTTGTTTGCAGCAAGATAAGCATAGTTTACAATATCAGCCGCTTCGCAGGAGATTTTTTCTAGGACAATTTTTTCGTATATTTTATGGTTTTTAACATGCTCCACAACGACATCAGCAGCTGGGCCAGTCAGTCGGGTTTTTTTTGGCAAATCTTCGAGGATATTTTCAATTGTTTTTAATGCCGGCTCTCCCAAAGGTGTGAGATCATTATGAAAATTTTGATGGTAGAACATTCCTCTCCCTGCTTCAATGACAACAGTAATTGCCGATGCTGTACTTTTACTGTTTATGACTTGTGCTGCTAACGCTTCAAGAGCACTCACACCAATAGCTGGTATTTCAAGTGCTAATGCCAAAGCGCGCGCTGTTGCAACACCGACACGTACACCAGTAAATGACCCAGGTCCAATATTGACAGCAATACGCTCAACTTGATCAAGCGTCATATTGGCTTGTGTCATTATTTGTGTAATCTGCCCAATAAGTTTTTCAGCATGTCCTTTGTTCATGCGCTCATTGATACGCGCAATAACAGATTTATGACGAATAAGCGCAACAGCACAATAAATTGAAGCAGTATCTATAGCAAGGATAAGCATAAAAATATTTTAGTTGAATAAAACGATAAATAAAAGTCCTGCTGTATTTTTAATATTTTCATTATCGTATATTTCATTTGTAAGAAAGTTACTAGTGCCAATAAGCAACAATATCTTTTTATGGGGTAGAACGAGATGTTGATTTAATCCTTATTTTTATCACTTTTTGAATGAGTATCTTGAGTATTATAAGATTCTCTTATTTTAAATCTACTTATGGTGAAACAATTAAAGTTATTAGCTTGTATATTACAAGCGGAGTTAGCGTATGAATCAAAACTGTTGAAGAAAAGAATAAAAACTCCTTTCACGAATCGTTTAAATGTAAGGATTGTCACAACTTTTAAGCTATCAAATAGTACGATGATGCCACTTGTATTACATAGTAAGTAAAAGTAATTTAAAAGAGGAAAAGTTATGACCCCACATTTTTTCCAAATAAGAATATATTCTATCCGTCTTTATATAAAAACCTCAGCGTAATGAGAGCAGATGAAAGAAATGGCATTGTTTTGCATGAGTTACGTATTTCGATACTACCCTGTTGCAAATCATTATGGACTGAAAAGCAAATTTGACAGTTTTCACTTAAATATCAGCTCTTTCAATTTTTTGTATAGAATAATGAGCAGTATTTTAGAACTTTTTCTGGTTTATGAAAGAACTGATTTTAATAATAATGAGGACTTTGGGTTGATTGCATACTACGTTGAAAAAATAATAATCAATACACATTTAAAATGTTATATGATTTAAATCATTTAATTGTATCATGATAAGGCTACAAATACCGAGAATAATTATGGAGCAGGTTGAAGCCAAAATGACGCGCCATCCTGCTTTTTTTAGTGATCGGATATCAACACCTAATCCTAGTGCAGCCATTGAGATAACAGTAAACAACTGGGCAATAAATTTGATGGGATTGATAGCCTTTTCAGGGATAAGACCACTTGAGCGAACAAGCATCATGATAATAAAGCCAATGATAAACCATGGGACGAGGGTATGTAAACGCAAGCGTGTTTGTGCTGATCGGCGATAAATGATTGATAGAGTAAAAATAACAGGGCCTAACATGAGAACCCGTACTAATTTGACAATTGTTGCAATTTGAACACTCAGAAAAGAGACAGATGCTGTTGCTGCTAAAACCTGTGGTACAGCATAAACAACCATGCCAGCAAGCACACCATATTGGCTAAATGACAAATTCAGAGACGGATGTAAAAAGGGTAGAAATAAAATAATAAGAATTCCTAAAAGAGCAGTGAAGGCAATTGACGCGGCTACATCGTCATGTTTTGCTTTTATGACAGGTGCAACGGCGACAATAGCTGAATTGCCACAAATAGCATTCCCACAAGCGACCAGCATTGCTAAATGTGTAGAAAGCCCGAAAAGTCGGCCGATGGCAAAGCTCAGGATAATCGTTACGAATATCACGAATATGATACTAGCAAGCAAATTCCAGCCAGCTGAAAGGACTGCGTTAATGCTAATGCTTGCTCCTAGAAGAACGATAGCAATTTCGAGAAGTGTTTTTGCACAAAAGGTGATACCTTTTTGAAAATATGTTGGCAAAGGAAAACAACTACGGATAATCGATCCTAAAAGAATTGCCAAAACAATGCTTTCAAGCCAAGCTTGTCCAAAAAGCTGTTTTTCTACGACTTCTAAGCCATAAGCTAAGGCTGATATGAGTAAACATACTAGAATACCAGGACCAAAGTCGTTTAAAAGTGAGAGTTTTTTCTTTATCACTTGAATATTTTCCCCATACAAAGAAATAATAGTAAATAAAACGAAATAACAGGTAAGAGAAAGAAATTTTTAAAGATTTGTTCTTGCTTGTACAGCTGCTGCTAAAGTTCCGTCATCAAGATAATCAAGCTCGCCTCCTACAGGGACACCATGAGCAAGTCGCGTAATTTTAACTGGAAAATTGGAAAGCTGATCGGTGATATAGTGAGCAGTTGTTTGACCTTCGACAGTCGCATTGACAGCAAGAATAATCTCCGTAATAGGGTTTTGTACAACACGTTGTATTAAGGTGGCAATATTGAGTTCATCAGGGCCTATTCCATCTAAGGGGGAGAGTCGTCCACCCAACACATGGTAACGTGCGGCTAAAGTTTTTGCGCGCTCAAGAGCCCACAGATCAGCAATATCCTCAACAACAATGATTGTTGTATCATCGCGGCGTAAATCTGTGCAAATTGAACAAGGATCAATGGTATCGACATTTCCACAAACAGAACAAATGCCGACTTTTTCTATAGCTGCTTGTATAGCCGCTCCCAAAGGCTCCAGCAATGTCTCTTTTTTTTTGATAAGATGAAGCGCAGCACGACGTGCTGAACGTGGACCAAGACCTGGTAACCGTGATAAAATCTGAATGAGACGTTCAATTTCAGGTCCTGCAATGTATTTAGACATATTTTTGTCCCACGGAAAAAATCCGTTTCATTAAAATGGAAGCTTGAAACCTGATGGGAGTGGTAGCCCTGCGGTCATACTTTTGGTTTTTTCTTCTATTGCGACTTCGATTTTTGTTCTTGCTTCATTATAAGCCGCCATAATGAGATCTTCAAGAATTTCAGCTTCCTCAGGTTTGAGTAATGAAGGATCAATTTGAATTGCTGTTATAATATTTTTGCCATTTAAAGTGATATTGACGAGACCACCCCCTGCAGTGCCCACAGCTTGCAGATTAGCTATTTCCTCCTGAATCTTCTGCATTTTTTCTTGCATTTCTTTGGCTTTTTTCATCATGCTCATCATTTCACGCATAGGAATAGGTATCCTTATTCATCATTGATATCATTTTTATTTTTAAAAATATCAGCATTTTTAAAGGTATTGGGGAGTAAATCAAGATCATTTTCTTCTTTATTGAGTCGAATATCGACAATTTTTGCTTCTGGGAAATGATTGAGGATTTTCGCGATATCAGGATCTGTTTCTGCATTGGAAAAAAGAGTCTTTTGAATCGCTATACTTTCCTCCTGTAAGGTTGGGCCACCTCCTTCATTAACAAAAGTTATTGTCCAGCGTTTTTCAGTCCATTGAGATATCTTTTTTTCTATATCATGAGCAAGAAATTGTGGGGTATTTTCAGAAAGTCTCAAGGTAATATGCCCAGCTTCAAAAGAAACAGGATGAACAAATTCTTTAACAAGGAGTTTGAAAGGAACGTCATTATGCTGTTCGGCTAATTGAACAATATCGTGCAAAGAATTAATCACGAGAGTTTTAGGTTCAGTAATCTTTTCTGTTGTTTGCGTGACAGAATGCGATAAATTTGCAATCTTTTCAGAAAAATCAGTAGATTGAGAAGTTTCTAGAATTTCTGTTACTTCTTGGGCGTTGATTTTGTCATGGTTTTGATTTTTAACTAAATTTTCTGGTTGTAAGGAATGATCTAATTGGTTTTTCAAAGAGCTTTTTAAATCTGATTGATCGGCTAATATATTTGAAACGCTCGAGGAAGCATGGGCTCCGAGCATTGTTTCTTTTGTTATATTATTTGCATTTGTAGATTCTTGATGAGAAGAATTTTTAACCAGTGTGAGAGGCGTTTTTTCTTGCGTAAGCTTTTTTAAAGCCTCATCAAGAGTTGGTAAGTCAGCCGTGTGAGCAAGACGAATTAAAAGCATTTCAGCGGCTTGAAGAGGACGTGCAGTTTGATTAACTTCCTGTAAACCTTTGAGTAACATTTGCCAGTTTCGGGATAAAATAGGAACGGAAAGTTTTTTTGAAAAGTCTAAACTTCTTAAACGTTGTTCTTCAGTCAGAGAGAAATCTTCCACTATTTCTGGTGTAAAACGTAAACGTGTGACCAGATGATTAAAATCGGCTAGTTCTGTCAATATAGTAAGAGGATCAGCACCTGCTTCATATTGACTGCGTAATTCATGTAACGCATTGACAACATCGCCCTTCATGATAAATTCAAAAAGATCAATAATACGTGCTTGATCCGCTAATCCTAACATTGTACGCACCGCAATAGCATTAACATTGCCATTGCTATGGGCGATTGCTTGATCAAAAATGGATAATGCATCACGTGCAGATCCTTCTGCAGCACGGGCAATCATAGAGAGCGCTTGATCTTCTACTTCTACCTTTTCATATTTCGCAATTTGGCGCAAATGTGCACTCAAAGCTTTTGATTCAATACGTCGCAAATCAAAACGTTGGCAACGCGAAAGAATTGTAATAGGAACTTTGCGAATTTCTGTTGTGGCAAAAATAAATTTCACATGGGAAGGTGGTTCTTCAAGAGTTTTCAATAAACCATTAAAGGCTTGTGTTGAGAGCATATGTACTTCATCGATAATATAAACTTTATAGCGTGCAGAAACAGGACGATAGCGTATTTGTTCAATAATTTCACGAATATCATCAATGCCCGTATGAGAAGCGGCATCCATTTCTATAACATCAATATGGCGCCCTTCGATAATTTGTGTGCAATGTTCACCAAGAGAGTCCAATACAGTTGTTGGTTGGTCAATATCTTTTGTTTTATAATTAAGCGCACGTGCCAAAATACGTGCTGTTGTGGTTTTACCTACGCCACGAATCCCTGTTAACATCCACGCTTGTGCAATACGACCTTTTTCAAAGGCGTTGGTGAGAGTACGCACCATAGCTTCCTGACCAATGAGGTCAGAGAAGTTTTGGGGCCGATATTTACGAGCAAGAACACGATAGGCTGTTTCTACCGGTAAATTTTCCATGAATATTTCCAACTTCGAAGTTCTTTATGCGTACATTTTGATAATACAAAAGCATAGATCAATACTGTAGTCTCATATAAAAGGATTTTTTCTTAATCAAATTATTTATGGGACAATTTGTTTAAAAACAACAAAATCCCTTTATTTGCTGCATACAAATGCCGCTCTGAAGATTAAAAATACCTCGCTAAAAGACAGTATAAAAAAATAATTTCTTCAGCAAAATAGGAGGTTGGAACAATGACCCGTACCAGAACTCGTTGGGGCTGCTTCTTTCCAGACCTGACCCAGTTGGCGAGTAGTTCGTCCACCACCAACCTCCCAAGTTCATATTGTCGATTTGGAATGAAAAATCAAGCTCAGAAACGAAAAATATCCTAAGAAAGACGAAGAATTTTCCTTTGCGTTTAATTTATTGACATATAAACAACAAAGAGATTGTGGATTTACCAGTTTTTATAGCAGTAGCTCTTCATATTTATTTGGTATGAAAATATCTTTTCGCTTAAGATCGTCTGAATGTATAATTATTCTCATTCGCTGAAACATATAAGAGTTTTAGGATAGATACGCCTGTTCTAAAACTACGAAATTGAATGATTAAAAATTTGCAACGATAAAAAAGGCAAATAAAGTATATAGATCATGTAATTGGCTAACATTCGAAAGTTAGGGGGAAGAGTGCTATTTAAATAATTATAAAATATTGCTTTAATGGTGTTGCTCCTCTATACAAAACATCCCAAACATAATACATTTAATGTTGTACATTCACAGGCTTTTTAAAGAGCTATTGTTCAATACTCTTAACTATATTTCAAAATCCACTCATAAATAGTATATATGCTTCCCTTGAGGTATAAATCCATTGTGCACTATCCTCTTTATGCTTAATAAAAGTATAAATTTTAGCCCTCATACTACTTAACAACTCCCAATGTTGCGATCCCTTGCACTTGAGAGGCTTTATAAGAAGCATTTTTATTCCTTTTTTAATCGTTTTTACTCACACATCACTTCCATTTGTAACTTTCAAGGAAACAAATTTAATTGATTTCAATATGAGATTTAAGATGAGAGAATCTTACTTTATTCGTGGTTGTAATTCATTATAAAAAATCGAACTCTTATAATGATAAGTCAATATCTTAAATATCGTACAAGAGAACCACTTCATTTCTATGGTGAATGAGAATATCAAATATGTAATATTTTTGCTTTTAACATATATGAATATAAATACTAAGTAAATGTTATCGCTCTTTTTTTGCGTGCTTGTTCTTTTAATTAAAAAACATTGATGTTCATCACAAAATGGATCAATATATGAATTTCCATTATTTGAGAAAAGATTTCATATATTTTTAAGGGATTGTACTCAGCAAGAGAAGATGCAACATTAAACGCTATAGAAATAAGGGGGTACTGATTTTATAAGCATAAAAATGGTTCTTATTCGATATAAGCGACATTTTATAGTTTCAAATAATTATATTCTTTAATAAGGAGGGAAAAGCGAGATAAATTTTTATAAAAAGCTGAATGAGTATGACTTAAAGTGCAGTGAGGAATGCATCTGTAGATGCAAATTCTACTTTTCTGGTTATCTAAGTGATTTGGGTACGGTGTGCTTTATAGTACTTAAAATAAAGAAGTTGCGAAGATAGAAGTTATATTCTTATTAAAAAAATAGCTCTGATAGTAGAAAATACAGAACAATTTAAGTCTAGTCTTCTATTTTTCGCAAAAGTTCTTTAATATCTAACCTTATAAGCAGCTTAAGGTTTGCCATATTAGTATAAAAATAACCTTTTCAGCGATTAGTTTTAATGGCTCATTATGCCCTATTTTGAAAAAAACACCTGAAAAAAAGAATAACTGTACTCAAATTTAGATGTTATAGAAATATTGTTAATCATAACCTCCTGTGTCACAATCTGTTCCAACAACTTTTTTGTTCGTAATATTTTTAAAAATATAATGTCCTGACCAAGGAAAACTTATATGAAGAGATTTTATATTTTTTAGGGTAAAGATTTTCTTTTCTTTATCATGGGTTATTTTCTTTTCATCATCAACAAAAATTCTCAATTTGTTTAAATCAGAAGGGGCAGAGTATGATAAAGTAAAGGATACTTTCTTTGGTTTAAAGATATTACAAGAGTATTCAACTCCTTGCTGGAATGTATAGGATGGTGTGATCACAACACTTTCATCCCGCGCAAAATTCCATTTTTTTTCACCAAAGCCAGCAAATGCAACACTAGAGTAGGCGAGAATATTTGCGGCTAATAATCCTCGCGTGAAGACTTTTTTCATTATCCTCTCCTTTTTTCTAAAGTGAGGTGAATCATAAATCAGTTTTTATAAAGATACAAGTTCAAACTTAACGCTAAAATCAGGGCTAAGTTGCATTTTCTAGTTTTAAACCATGTTTAGAATGATATTAATCTAAGAGATTCGAATGCTCTATTATGTATAATAATTTGAATTGTTTTGAGAGCTAATTTAGAAGTTCGTTATCTTTATTGGAATATTGTCAGAGGAAATGACTTTTCTCAAGAGGCTCTCTTTGAATATATCAAAGGGAAATAGATGGTACAAGCGTTTTTATTTTTGGTTACTGTGTTTTTTTACACTGGTTTTTATACGAGTTGAATTGCGGTTTATCATGATATAATTTGTGAGAAAATATTATGAAAATAATTTATATATTCTATTACGAGCTGTTTTTTCTTCTTCAGTGTTTATGAAGGGTGTTGAGTAGAAAAAAACGAGCCCTTTCAAGATGGGTTGCATTATGAAATTTTTATGATGTTTTTTGATATCAATAAAAATGATGGCAGCTTAATTGCTTTTATATATACGATGTTCGATCGTTTTGTGCTGGATAAGTACCGATAATACGCAGTTCTGCAGAAAAGAAAGATAATTCTTCTAAGGCAAGTTTCATCATCGGGTCTTCAGGATGTCCTTCAATATCAACAAAGAATTGTGTTGCATTGAAATTTCCACCAATTTGATAGCTTTCTAATTTTGTCATATTGATACCATTCGTTGCAAATCCTCCCATAGCTTTATAGAGAGCAGCGGGGACATTGCGCACTCGAAAAAGAAGACTGGTGATGATTTTTTCGCCATTTTGAGGTTTGGGGACATGCCGTTTGGAGCGTGAAAGGATGACAAAACGGGTAATATTATGAGGGTTATCTTCAACATCTCTTTCAAGAATATCAAGTCCATAGAGTTCTGCTGCGATTAAAGGTGCTAAGGCAGCCTGTGAACGTTTAGCATTTTTTTTAATAAATTTTGCAGCTCCAGCGGTGTCAGCAGAAACAACAGGTTTCCAACCGTTGTTTCGTATGATTTTTCGGCATTGTGCAAGGGCATGCGTATGGCTGTGGACGGTTTTAATTTCGTCATGTGTAACGCCGGGCAAAACCATGAGTTGAAAATGGATAGGTAAAAAATATTCATCAATAATATAAAGAGATGACTGCGGTAAAAGATGATGAATGTCTGCAACGCGTCCCGCAAGGGTATTTTCAATAGGGATCATAGCAAGATCAGCTTTCCCGCTTTCCACTAAATTAAGGGCGTCTTCGAAAGTAGCAGAGGGAACAGCATCCATATTGGGGAACATATTGGAGCAAGCAATATGGGAATTAGCGCCGTATTCTCCTTGGAAAGAAATTTTATTAGTTTTTTTAAGTATTTTCATGCTAAAATCTCACAAACTCTATCGAGATCATGTTGTGTATCTACACCTAAGGGAATTGTATCGACTATTTCCACATCAATACGCATATTGTTTTCTAATGCACGTAATTGTTCAAGTTTTTCACGTTTCTCAAGTGGTGAGGGTTTGAATGATACAAATTTCTCAAGTGCTTCGCGCCTATAGGCGTATATTCCAATATGGTGATAAAGAGGACCCTCTCCATAAGGTGCTTTGGCGCGCGTAAAGTAAAGAGCACGAAGGCGATTTTGAGAAAGCGGTGTACCAATGATTTTGACAACGTTGGGATCTCTTGTTTCATTTTCTTCAATGATTTGAGCACCCAAGGTTGCAATATCAGTAAAGCTATTTTCTAAAGGGCGTAGTGCACGAATGATTTCACGAGGCATGATTGTTGGTAGGTCACCTTGTATATTTAAAATGGCGTTGTAGCGTTGTTCAGGATCAATGCGCACTAAAGCTTCATAAATACGATCAGATCCAGACTTATGATCACCTCGTGTTATGATATATTCATGCCCATAATCTGCAACAGCTTTAGCGATATCATTATGATCTGTTGCAACGATTGTACGTCCTATTCCAGCTTTTTTGGCTTGTTCTGCGACATGAACAATCATCGGTTTTCCGCCAATTTCAGCGAGAGCTTTTTGAGGAAGACGGGTTGAGCCCATACGGGCAGGAATAAGAATAATTGGTTCAAGAGCCATTGTAAGATTCCCAATGTCATTTGTGATGCATTTATGATATTGTGTGTTATAAAGAAAAAGCTTAAACTAAAAATTGTAATGAAACCGTGAACATTTGAGTTTTTATGAATCGCCCGAGATTTATTTATTTTATTTGTGCTTGTTTATGTGTGCTGGTTGCTATTGTGGGGATTTTCACACTCAGCAATATAGTTTACGATCATCCTACATCAGTCCAATATCATCATACAGTTGCCAAGAATGATATATTTCAAGAAAAACAAAAAGCACCTGATGTTTCCCTATCACTAAATAGCCGCCTTCAACAAGGCAATTTTGAAAATGGCCGTAAAATTTTTCGCCAATGTGCCATATGCCATACTTCTGGACGCAATGAAGCAGGGCGTGTTGGTCCAGTTCTCTGGAAGATTGTTGACCGCCCTTTGGCATCAGCAGCAGGTTTTACTTATTCACGGGCATTGCGTGCTCATTCTGATCAAAAATGGGATTTTATCACTTTGGATCGTTATCTACGTTCTCCACGTGAAGCTTTTCCTGGGACTATTATGTCTTTTCGTGGAATTAAAAATGACCAAGATCGTGCCGATCTTTTGCTTTATTTACGCAGTTTATCCGATCATCCTGTTCCTTTACCAATGGATAATAATAAAGCGAACGAGCCAAATTAACTTATACCATAGTTGTTAACTTTAGAAAGAAGTCTGATTTTTTTGTAATTTTAGTTTCATAGTTTTATAAAAAGAGCTCTTATTGATGTTTTGTTAGGGGGAACGCCCCTCACGCAAAACAGAACACATTTAACATTGCATATTGACTCGCTTATTTTAAAGAGCTCTTATATAAAAATGCACTCTTTACGCTGTCATCTGCGGATTGGTTTTCAAGATTTGTGTGCTTCACTTTTTCTACATATACTTGTCTGTGAAATTATTGCTGAAGGATTATCAATTCATGAGCCGCAGCTTTCTGCTTCTGAATGCAATAATTATGTAATTAAAGCTCTCCATGAAGTTTATCTCAATCCTTCTATACACATCAATCCCTATGTACTTTTACATCAATTCCCATGTATTTTTCTTATGAACAGAGATAATTGATTGTTCTTATACGTGCAATAATCCTAAGCTGCATTTTATGATGCTTGATGAATAGACGTTTTCTCTTGAGGTTAGAGATGTATGGACAGATCATTGACCTTTTATAGTATCGATCACTAAAATATGACTTAGATTATTTATTTA
Organism: Bartonella sp. AA81SXKL; assembly: GCF_042196945.1. Classification (NCBI taxonomy): domain Bacteria; kingdom Pseudomonadati; phylum Pseudomonadota; class Alphaproteobacteria; order Hyphomicrobiales; family Bartonellaceae; genus Bartonella; species Bartonella sp. AA81SXKL. The sequence continues at coordinate 100,757 of NZ_JBHIRH010000005.1, forward strand.
TAGGTTATGGTTTGAAGTAAGCACTTTCATGTGAAACAATTTTTATGTGTGAATAGTAAAATAGTTGAATAGAGTTCTGCTGATTGTATTTTTATCTACGTCGAAAATTTTTTACACAAGAATACTGATAGCAGCTACGTTCCCACGAGTCTCTGTCCATTTATAGACGATGACATGAAATTATGATGATAATCCATTATAGAGAATTATTTTTTCACAAAAGGTTTGCCATATTTGTGATAAATTTAATAGGTTTCATTGGTTACAATGTTTCGATGACTTGCGATAAAATAATTAGTATTTCAATACATATTGCGAGAGTGCTAAAAATTAGTGGAAGAGAGGACATAATCATGATTCTCCAAGCTCCTTAATAACTATGGTATTTTCTTTATAATTTGAGCGTTTATAAGTAATAATATTAAATTGCGCTAATAATCCATTATAGAGAAGAATCTTTCCTACTAATGGCTCTCCGATGTTTGTGATCATTTTAATAACTTCCATTGCTTGTAGGGTTCCAATAACGCCAGGTAAAACACCGATGATTCCAGTTTCAGCGCATGTTGGGATAGTCCCGTGAGCTGGAGAGGTGGGGAATAAATCGCGATAGTGAGGATTATTGTCTTTATATGGCATAAGGACGGTTAATGAGCCATTAAAACGTTCTACAGCACCACTTATTAAAGGTTTTTTACATTGGGCAGCGTGATCAGCAAGAAGATAGCGTGTCGTAAAATTATCACTTCCATCAACAATGATGTGGTAAGCATTGAGCAGTTTATCCACATTACTTTTGTCTAAGCGTAGGGTGTGTTTTTCAACTATAACATGGGGATTTATTGCTTTTATAGTGGTTTCAGCACTGTCTGTTTTACTTTTTTTGATTGCATTTGTTTTATGAATAACTTGGCGTTGTAAATTGGAAAGTGAAACGATGTCGTTATCGACAATTCCAAGAGTTCCAACACCTGCGGCAGCCAAATAGGTTAAGACAGGAGCACCAAGACCACCAGCGCCTACAACAAGAACACGTGCTTTTTTTAGCTTTTGTTGCCCTGCACCACCAATTTCAGGCAAAATGATGTGGCGTGCATAGCGTTCGATTTCTTTGTTGTTTAATTTTATATCTGTTTCTTGTGTCATAAATTTTCTCTTGTCATAGTTCTTTTATTGTTTACTAAGTTTATGATGCATAGACCAGTCTGCTTTTAGGATAGAGAGGATTTATTTATGAAAATTGCCATTCAGATGGATCATATTTCAACAGTTCGGATTCAAGGAGATACGACATTTGCACTCGCTTTAGCAGCCCAAGAACGTGGACACTCTCTCTTCCATTATACACCAGATCGTTTATCTCTATACGATGGTTGTGTGATTGCACGACTAGAGCCATTGATTGTACATGATAAAGAGGGAAGCCACTATCGATTAGAAAAGCCTGTTCGTACGGAATTAACAGATATGGATGTGGTTCTTTTACGCCAAGATCCACCTTTTAATCTCAATTATATCACAACAACTCATTTGTTAGAACGTATTCATCCTAAAACACTCGTTGTGAATGATCCGGCATGGGTACGCAACAGTCCAGAAAAAATTTTTGTTACTGAATTTTCTGATCTGATGCCAGAAACATTAATTACCAAAGATATTGAAGAAATAACAGCTTTTAGAGAGACATTTGGCGATATTATTGTTAAACCACTTTATGGAAATGGGGGCGCTGGTATTTTTTATTTAAAACAAGATGATCGCAATTTAGCATCATTGTTGGAAATATTTGCAGAAATTTATCACGAACCTTTTATTGTTCAGCGCTATTTAGAGGCAGTACGAAAAGGAGATAAAAGGATTATTTTGCTTGATGGTACACCTGTTGGAGCTATTAATCGAATTCCGACAGAAACAGATGTGCGCTCTAATATGCATGTTGGAGGTCGCGCGGAAAATGTGGAGTTAACAAAACGTGATTATGAAATTTGTGAACGCATTGGTCCAGCCTTAAAGGAACGCGGTCTTCTTTTTGTGGGGATTGATGTGATTGGAGATTATATAACAGAAATTAATGTGACGTCTCCTACGGGAATTCGTGAAATTAAACGCTTCTGCGGTATAGATGTTGCTCATTTGTTTTGGGATGTTATTGAGTTCAAGCGTTCAAATGAATTTATTTGACAGAGGACAAAAACATGGTTTTAAAAAAATGATCCATGTTGTTTTTTATATTTGTTATGTTGCAAATGTGAACTAGAATGACCGTATGATATAAATTAAGAGGCTTTGTTTTCAATTTTTAGGGAGTTTATAGATGAACAAAGTATTATCAATTGGAGTGGGATTGATTTTTGCGCTACTGCTGTCAGCAAATGGAGGCAATGCGCGCGATCAAATACAGATTACTGGTTCATCTACAGTTTTACCTTATCAAAAGATTGTTGCTGAAACATTTGGAGAAATTTATCCCCATTTTAAGGTTCCTGTTATCGAATCGGGAGGAACAGGAGCTGGTATTAAGGAATTCTGCCGTGGTATTGGGGAGAACACTGTTGATATTGTTAATGCTTCGCGAGCAATGAAACCGAGTGAATTACAGTCTTGTTTTGATGCTGGTGTAAAAGATGTTGAGGAAATACGTATTGGGTATGATGGCATTGTTTTTGCAACTGATATTAAGGGGCCTGATTGGAAATTACAGCCAGTAGATGTTTATAAAGCCCTTGCTGCTCGAATTATTATAGACGGAAAGTTGCAACCGAATAATGTTTTGAAATGGAGTGCAGTTAATAGTGCTCTTCCTGATTGGACGATAGCAGCGTATATTCCTGGAGAGAAGCATGGGACACGTGAAGTTTTTGAGGAAAAATTACTTACTAAGGGGTGTAAAGAGAGTGGGGCAGTTGAGGTGATGAAGTCTTTAGGAATGGATGATAAGGAGATACACACTGCTTGTATTGCGGTACGTAAGGATGGAAAAGCGGTTGATATTGATGGTGATTATTCTGAAACATTTGCGCGTCTAACTTCTAATAAAACAGGGGTTGGTATTTTTGGTTTGTCGTTTTATCAAAATAATGCTGATAGGCTAAAGGTTGCCGATATTAACGGTTTTGCGCCAACAGTTGAGACGATTTCTAGTGGACAATATCCAGTTTCTCGTCCGCTTTTTTTCTATATTAAGAAAGCACATTTAGGTATTATTTCAGGTTTGCGAGAGTATGTTGATTTTTTTCTTTCTGATCAAATGATTGGTCCAGAGGGTCCTTTGGCTGAATATGGTTTGATTGTTTCTCCTGAAAAGGAACGTCAAGCACAGCGTTCTGATTTTTCTGCTGGTCGAGTAATGACATTGAAATAATTTGCAGGGAAAATTTGTTGGATTTCTGAGATAGGAAATTTGGGTGCTATTTTTTTATAAAAACTGAAAGATAAAATGCGCATTTCCTTCATTGTTTTGCTATTATTGATTTTTGGATTTTGTGGCTTTTGTATTTCTTATATGCGAGCACGCATTCTTGAATACAGACAACATAAAATGCATTCTCGTGCGTATTATTATGGCTGGTGGACATTTTTGATTACTGTTATTCCAGCTTTTATTTTTTTAATTGTTTGGGATGCTGGGAGTACAATTTATTTAGAATATAATGCTTCTCGAGAGCTGGGGGCGTATAGTGCGCATGTAACAGAGTCTGTAAATCACGATCTACTTTGGGAGACACTTCGAAGTCTCGTCAAAAAGATTCATCGTTTTGAGGGGAATCTTTCTACCGCTTCCTATAAGGAAGTGCAGGCACAATTACTCGCGAAGGGATTGATTTTACCCGATGAAGCATCAGATGATGTGTTCAAAATAGCACAGTCGTGGGTATTTTCTTCTGAAAAGCTTAAATTTATAGGTTATGTTTTCCTTTTTGCTATTGCGTCCTTTGGTTTTATTTGTGGAATGATGCAAATTGCGCCTCATCAACGTGCGCGTAATAAGGTTGAATCTTTTATTATTATTGGATTGATTTGTGCATCTATTGTTGCAGTCTTGACAACAATAGCCATTGCGCTTTCTATGCTTTTTCAGACAGTAAGCTTTTTTCAGTCTGTATCCTTTTCAAATTTCTTTTTAGGAACAGTTTGGGATCCGCGTTTTTCCGCGAGCGGTTCCAGCGATGAAGTAGGACAATTTGGTTTAATACCGCTTCTTGCTGGTACGCTTTATATTGCATTTGTTGCCATGCTTTTTGCTGTACCTATAGGACTATTTTCAGCTCTTTATATGGCGGAGTATGCTTCTGCGCGATTGCGAGCAATTGTAAAACCATTGTTAGAAGTTCTTGCTGGCATTCCAACGATTGTTTATGGCTTTTTTGCTTTGAAGGTTGTGGGACCATTTTTACGTGATCTTTCTGCTTCTCTCTCAGACGGGGTTAGTTTTATTATGGCACAAAGTGTTTTGACCGCTGGAGTTGTGATGGGAATTATGTTGATACCTTTTGTTTCCTCTTTATCGGATGATGTTATTACGGCTGTTCCACGCATTTTACGTGAAGGTTCTTATGGTTTAGGCGCAACGCAATCTGAAACAATTAAAAAAGTTGTTATACCAGCAGCGCTTCCAGGGATTATGGGGGCCATTTTGTTGACGGCATCGCGTGCAATTGGAGAAACAATGATTGTGGTTTTGGCGGCAGGTGTTGCAGCAAACTTAACACTCAATCCTTTTGAAGCAATGACTACGATGACTGTTAAGATTGTTAATCAATTGACCGGTGATTTTGAGTTTAATTCTCCACAAACTCTGGTGGCTTTTGCCTTAGGGATGACGCTCTTTGTTATGACACTTTTGATGAATATTCTAGCTCTTTATATTGTGCGTAAATATCGGGAACAATATGAATGAATGAAGATTTTTTTCCTCGTCGCAATATTAGTCTCAATCGTCGGTATTGGGCTGAACGTCGTTTTCGTGCCTATGGTTTGATTGCCATTTTTATTGGTTTGTTTTTTTTATTTGCGCTTTTATGGTCTATCATTAGTCAGGGTTATACAGCTTTTTTTCAAAGTGAAATGACATTGTCGATTTATTTGGATGAAAAGATCATTGATCCAAGTGGTCAACGTAAAACAAAACCACAAGTGCTCATGACGGCGAATTATCCACTTCTTGTACGCAATGCTTTAGCAAAGAAACTTAATATCAATCAAAATGATCGAGCCTCTCTTCGAGACGTTAACCGTATGTTTTCGAATGGTGTCCGTGTTCAACTGCGTGAAATGGTGACAAAAAATCCAAAACTGATTGGCACAATGCAAAAAGTTAAAGTTTTGGCATCTGCGGATATTGATTCTGCTTATAAGGGACAGATTGATTTGCGTGTAGCAGAAAAAAACCGTAAAGTTTCTAATCGACAAATAGAATGGATAAAGCGTTTAGCGCATGATGGTACGCTTTATAAAACATTTAATATTGGTTTTTTTACATTTGGCGCTTCAAGTCGTCCTGAGACTGCGGGATTAGGTGTTGCGATCATTGGTTCTCTTTATATGATAGGCATCGTTTTATTAGTTTCACTTCCAATAGGTATAGCAACGGCTCTTTATTTAGAAGAATATGCACGCAAAAATAAATTTACAGATTTTATAGAGGTTAATATCAATAATCTTGCAGCTGTTCCTTCAATTGTGTTTGGTCTTTTAGGACTCTCTTTTTTTGTTAATTTTTTAGGATTACCACGTTCAGCCTCTTTTGTTGGTGGTCTTGTTTTAGCGCTCATGACTCTTCCCACGATCATTATTGCAACACGTTCTGCTCTGCGTGCTGTTCCTCTCTCTATTCGTGCAGCAGCTTTGGGGTTGGGAGCATCAAAAACACAAATGATTTTTCATCATGTTGTTCCTTTAGCTGCGCCTGGCATTTTGACAGGCACAATTATTGGAGTCGCTCAGGCTTTGGGTGAAACAGCTCCTTTGCTTTTGATTGGAATGGTTGCTTTTGTTGTTAATATTCCTACGACCCCCATGGATCCAGCAACGGCTTTGCCTGTTCAAATTTTTATGTGGGCGGGTGAAGCAGAGCGTGCTTTTGTTGAAAAGACATCAGGTGCTATTATTGTATTGATGATTTTTCTTGCGATCATGAATATTTCTGCGGTTTTTTTACGTCGACGATTTGAACGCCGCCAGTAATTTTAATAAAACAACAGCTTTGATAAGATTTTTGTAAGGTGAATTTTTGTAATGAAGATTAAAATGCGCGGTCAGGATGTGAAGGTTTCTTACGGAGATAAAGAAGCACTCCACGGTATTACACTTGATATTCCTGAACATCAAGTAACTGCTTTGATTGGTCCATCAGGATGCGGAAAGTCAACTTTTTTGCGTTGTTTTAACCGTATGAATGATACAATTGAAGGCGCTAAAACAACTGGTCTTATTACCTTAGATGGGGAGAATATTTATGACACACGGATTGATGTTGTAGAATTGCGCGCTCGTGTTGGAATGGTTTTTCAAAAGCCCAGCCCTTTTCCAAAATCTATATTTGAGAATGTTGCGTATGGTCCACGCATTCATGGTTTAGTTAAAACACGCTCTGAATTGCATGATGTCGTTGAAAAGAGTTTGAGGCAGGCAGGTTTGTTTGAAGAAGTAAAAGACCGCCTTCATGATCTTGGAACAAGTTTATCAGGGGGACAACAACAGCGTTTGTGTATTGCACGTGCTATTGCGGTTAGTCCTGAAGTTATTTTGATGGATGAGCCATGTTCAGCTCTTGATCCCATTGCGACAGCACGGATTGAAGAGCTTATCGATGCGTTACGGCAAAATTATACAATTGTTATCGTAACGCATTCCATGCAACAGGCCGCACGTGTTTCTCAATATACGGCTATGTTTCATTTAGGGCATTTGGTAGAAGTTGGTGCGACTGAAATGATCTTTACCTCACCAAAAGAGCAACGGACGCAAGATTATATTACGGGGCGTTTTGGATAGGTGAATTGAGGAGTGTAAGATATGTCTATGAAACATACTGTCCGTTCTTATGATGCAGAACTAAAATATTTAAGAGTAAGGATTACAGAAATGGGGAGCCATGCAGAAAGGATGATTGAACGTTCTGTCGCATCGGTTGTGTGTAGTGATCTTCAACTTGCAACGACAGTGATTGCCGATGATGTGTTTTTAGATGAAGCAGAACGTGACATTGATGAAAAAGCGGTTGCTATTATTTGCAAACGCCAACCGATGGCTGTCGATTTGCGTGAAATTATTGGAGCCATTCGTATTTCTTCTGATCTTGAACGGATTGGGGATATGGCAAAAAACATTGCTAAAAGGACTGTTGCACTTTCAGAAATACGTCAATCTGCTTCTGTTTATCATGGGCTTGAAACAATTACAGCTTTAGCACTCAATCAATTAAAAGAAGTCTTAAATGCTTATACGAGTCGCCTATTAGAGCGTGTTGACGCGGTGCGTGAGCGTGATGAGAAGATTGATGCTTTGTATACTTCTCTTTTTCGTGAACTTTTGACGTATATGATGGAAGATATGCGCAATATTACGGTTTGTACGCACTTACTGTTTTGTTTAAAGAATATTGAACGAATTGGTGATCATGTTACTAATATTGCTGAAATGCTGCATTATATCATAACGGGTTACCATATGTCCTCTGATCGTCCTCGCGATGACCTTACTTATAAAGTTGGGGTAGGTGAGAAGAAAATAGATTAAAATTTCTCTTATATATATAAAATCAGTTTGTAGATATATGAGTATTCTCTTATAGTGCAGCTATAGAAAGAATAAGATAACCATCTATGGAAAAGCACAAAGAAGCAACAAAGAGTTTTTTCAGAGAAGCATGGCAGATTGTTAACTCTTGGTTTGACATATTTGTATATTGGATGATATCATCACTCGTATTGTGGCAGGAGGGGAGTTTTCTAGGGGATTTCCTTTCAGATCATTTTATTAAAATTTTATATTAAAGGGGATATCTGTATTATTTTTTCGTATGTAGAAGAAGTGGATAGTGTTACTTTATTGTAATTGAAACGTGTGGGTTATTATAGCCTATATTGAGCCATGAAGAATAACAATATCGATCCGCAAATTAATAGTTTTTTATTTTTTATTTTGCATAGATACTTTTTGATTACCTCTTGTATTAAAATTTTACTGAGTGGTAACAATTAGCTATGTACTTTATTGAGAGATACATTTAAAGCTCATTTCAAGACTTGAATATCTCAGAGATTATAGGAATGTGTTGCATAAGATGAAAAAAAATCGTTGGAATGTTTTTGTTACCTGTTGTGTAGCGCCGTTAGTTGTTGTGGGATGTGCTTCAAGTTATTTAGATGCTGGAAAAGTAGATAATAATAAGACAAAAACGGTTACATATCCATTGACAGAGCGTCAATGTCTTATGCGAGCGATGTATTTTGAATCAAATCGCACAAGCCGTGAAGGAATGATTGCCGTTGGAACGGTTGTTATGAATCGTGTTAATTCAACCGCCTATCCTAAGACGATTTGTGGTGTTGTTGGTCAATATAGGCAATTTGCTCCTGGTGTTTTAACGCGTCCTATGACGGAGAAAGCATCTGTTGCTCGTGTAAGAGAGGCGGCTGATGCCGTTTTACGGGGTGAACGAGATAAGAAAGTTAAACACGCTAAGTTTTTTCATACCGCTGGTTTGTCTTTTCCGTATAAAAACATGCATTATGTTCAGGTTGCAGGGGGAAATGCTTTTTATGAAAAACGATCACGTGATGGAGAACTTCAAGTTCCTACAAATAATCGCCCTTATGATGTTGCTTATGCTTTTGCTCAAGAACGTTCTGGTCATGCGCCAAGCTTTATAGATGAAGGCTTAGAGAGTAGGGGAGTAAAGGCAGAGAAAAGTACATCTCCTTTGACAGAAGTAGCACAGTCCAAGACGGCACATCCTGCTCCTTTTGCTATGGTACAGCTTGATAAAGTTCCTATTCCTGCCTATGCACCTCAACATCTAGCTAGGAAAGAGGAAAATAAAACGATTATGGCTTTACCTTCATCTGATCAGTTAAATGCAATTGTTGCAATGTTAGAAAAACGACACAGGAACTAGTAAGTTTTTCATGACCAAAGAAGGATGATATACCCATTGCGGTTTATGAATTAAGTGAATTTTAGCGATAATTATACGCATAAATATACGTAGAGAAAGCGAACTCAAAGGATCTGAAAAACAATTTATAATATGACGACATAAAGAACGCATTCTATTTAAAGAAGGGTATTGGTAATGTACTTTGATATTCATGAGACAATTTCGCCTGAAATGCTTAATCGTCTTGCAGAAATTACAGTGAAAGTGGGGTTGAATTTACAAGAGGGGCAGGATCTTGTTTTAACTGCTCCAGTTTCAGCGTTACCTTTTGTTCGGCGTATTGCATATCATGCTTATAAGGTTGGTGCTGGTGTCATTACACCAATTTTTAGTGATGATATGTTATCTCTTACACGGTTTGAAAATGCCCATACAACTAGTTTTGATTGTGCCCCTTCTTGGCTTTATGAGGGAATGGCAAAGGCTTTTGAAAATGGGGCAGCGCGTTTAGCGATTGTTGGTGATAATCCTTTGCTCCTTTCCAATCAGGATTTTGATAAGGTTTCACGTTTAAATAAAGCCACTTCAATAGCTTACCAGCCGGCACTCAAGCAAATATCAAATTTTGCTACGAATTGGTCGATTGTTGCTTATCCAACAGCAGGATGGGCTGAGGCAATGTTTCCTTCTTTACCACTTAATGAGGCGATTAAAAAATTAGCCGATGCAATTTTTTCTGCTTCACGTGTTACAGGAGAAGATCCGGTGCAGGCGTGGACTGTCCATAACGAGAATTTAAAGAAACGATCATCTTGGCTTAATGAGCAGCGTTTTTCTGCCTTACACTTTACAGGGCCAGGGACTGATTTAACTGTTGGTTTGGCAGATGATCATGAATGGCATGGTGGTGCATCCGTTGCTCAAAATGGTGTTATTTGCAATCCGAATATTCCGACAGAAGAAGTTTTCACGACTCCTCATGCTCATAAGGTTGAAGGTTTCGTTCGCTCAACAAAGCCCCTTTCCTATCAAGGAACTCTGGTTGATAATATTGAAGTACGTTTTGAAGCAGGGCGTATTGTTGAGGCTCGTGCATCAACAGGCCAAGAAGTTTTACAGCAGGTTTTGCAAAGTGATGAGGGTGCAAGCCGGTTGGGCGAAGTTGCCCTTGTGCCCCATTCTTCACCAATTTCTAAGAGTGGCCTCCTTTTTTATAATACCTTATTTGATGAAAATGCTGCATGTCATATTGCTTTAGGGCAGTGTTATTCCAAATGCTTTTTAGATGGGGCATCATTGACGTCAGAAGAGATTGCAGCACGTGGTGGGAATAAAAGTGTCATTCATATTGACTGGATGATTGGTTCTGGTGAAATTGACATAGATGGCATTACCCAAGATGGTGTAAGAGTTCCTGTATTTCGTAAGGGTGAATGGGCTTAATTTTGTTACCATAAAACACGGTCATTTGAGGTGGGGTGGGATGTAAGCCTCATTGATACGTTAAGTATTTTAGAGTGTGTGGTATATATTCAAGGCAGGGTTTGGCCATAAAGCCTTTAGTTAAATGACTCACATGAGTAGGAATCCAAGTAAAATCCACTCATCAAGAATTTGTTTAGTAGATGTAGAGGAAGTCTTCGTTCTTTGAGGGGTGGGAAGAAGTCAATTTATCAGAGATACGATTGGAAAGTGTATAATTATTAAAGAAGAGTAATGCCTGAGCTTCCTGAAGTAGAGACAGTTCGTCGTGGACTTGAGTCCGTTGTAACTGATGCAAAGATAGTATCTGTCAAACTTAATCGTAGAGATTTGCGCTTTCCTTTTCCTGAGGCTTTTTCTGAGCGCCTTATTGGCAGAACAATTATAGAACTTGGCCGGCGTGCGAAATATTTATTATTTCATCTTTCTCAGGATGAAACGATTTTAAGCCATTTAGGAATGTCTGGTTCATGGCGTATAGAGAATGATTTTTTAAGAAAAGCTTGTTTAGCGTCAAGTAAATTAGTTAAACATGATCATTTTGTCATGGAGATTCAGACAAAGAATGGTGACGTTTATCGTCTTATTTATAATGATGTGCGTCGCTTTGGGTTTATGCTTTTAGTCGATACGGATAAGCTTTATGAACATCCACTTTTAAATAAGCTAGGTCTTGAACCTATGAGTAATTCGTTTTCTGGTCGTTATTTACAAAAGGCTTTTGTTAATAAAAAAATGTCTCTCAAGGGTGTTTTACTTGATCAGTCTATTGTTGCAGGTCTTGGGAATATTTATGTTTGCGAAGCACTTTGGCGGAGTCGTTTGTCTCCACAACGTGGTGCATTTACATTGGCATCAAAAACGGCACGTGCACGTGAATTTGCAGATTCTTTAGCACAAAATATATGCAATGTGATTTCTGAAGCCATTTTGTCTGGTGGCTCTTCTTTACGTGATTATATGCATATAGATGGTTCGCTTGGTTATTTTCAGCATACTTTTTCAGTTTATGGACGAGAAGGCAAGCAATGTTTGGAATGTGGAGCGCCTATTATGCGCATTTTACAGGCTGGACGTTCAAGTTTTTACTGCTCACAATGTCAAAAATGAATAAGGTGTCTTGCAAAATCTTACAAGAGGCTTAAAGTCATCGCATCTATAATATAATTACACAAGGCTTGAAAGGTTTTTTTATGCTGAATAAAGTACTAACACATCTTGATGGAAATATAGAGAAGAGCCTTGAACGCCTTTTTTCTCTTTTACGTTTTCAATCGATTTCTACAGACTCGGCTTACAAGGATGCATGTCGTAAAGCAGCTGATTGGTTAGTGGAGGATTTAAAAAGCATCGGTTTTGAGGCTTCACGCCGTGATACGCCGGGGCATCCAATGGTTGTTGGGCATCATCCAGGACCTTCAGATGATTGTTTGCATGTGTTGTTTTACGGACATTATGATGTTCAACCTGTTGATCCATTGAGTTTATGGGAGGATGATCCATTTACGCCTTCTTTAAAAGAGAGAGATGGAGAGAAAGTTATTTGTGCTCGTGGAGCTTCAGATGACAAAGGTCAGTTGATGACTTTTATTGAAGCATGTCGTGCATTTAAGAAAGAAACAGGGCAGCTTCCTATTAAAGTTACTGTTTTATTTGAGGGAGAAGAAGAATGTGCTTCTCCTTCCCTTATTCCTTTTTTAAAAGCAAATACAGATGAACTTAAGGCAGATTATGCATTAGTTTGTGACACGTCAATGTGGGATGCGGATACACCATCTATTGCTCTTTCTCTTCGGGGAATTATGGCAGAAGAGATTATTATCACAGCAGCGAATCGTGATTTGCATTCTGGTTATTTTGGAGGAGTAGCAGCTAACCCCATTCGTATTTTAACGAAAATCTTAGCAGGACTTCACGATGAAAATAATAGGGCAACACTTCCTGGTTTTTATGATGGCGTAGAAGAAACACCTCCACAGATTTTACAATCATGGAATGCACTTAATTGTACTGCTGAAAATTTTCTTGGTCCTATAGGACTTTCCGTTCCAGCTGGTGAAAAAGGGCGGAGCATTTTAGAGCTTGTATGGGCACGTCCTACCATGGAAATTAATGGTATTAGTGGCGGCTATGAAGGGGAAGGGATGAAAACAGTTATTGCTTCTCAAGCGAGTGCAAAAGTATCGTGTCGTTTGGTGCATAAGCAAGATCCAGAGAAAATACGCCAAGCGTTGCGTGATTATGTACGTAGCTCAATTCCTGCTGATTGTAAGGTTGAATTTAAGAATCACGGTTCTTCTCCGGCACTTCAGATTTCTGATGATTCATCTTTTATCAAGGAGGCGAAGGATGCCTTATCACAAGAGTGGGAAGTGCCTGCTGTCTTGACAGCCATGGGGGGCTCGATCCCAATTGTAGCAGATTTTCGGTCAATTCTTGGTATGGAAACTCTTTTGGTTGGTTTTGGACTGGCTGATGACCGTATTCATTCTCCTAATGAAAAGTATAATTTAAAATCGTTTCATAAGGGGCAGCGGTCTTGGGCGCGTATTCTTGCTGCTTTAGCAAGTAGGAGGGTAAATGGCTGAGATTCGCGTTCATCAAGGTGATTTACCAAACTTAGATAATTATCAAACTGATGCTGTTGCGATTGATACTGAAACTTTAGGATTACAACCCCATCGTGATCGTTTATGCGTTGTTCAGCTTTCTTCTGGAGATGGTACTGCTGATATTATACAGATTGCTAAAGGACAAAAGAATGCACCTAATTTGGTCAAGCTTCTTGAAGATAAAGCAGTCGTAAAAATATTCCATTTTGGGCGTTTTGATCTTGCTATTTTAGCACATACATTTGGTGTTATGCCAGAGGCTATTTTTTGTACAAAGATTGCTTCGAAACTCACGCGCACTTATACGGATCGTCATGGCTTGAAAGAAATTTGTAATGAATTGCTGAATGTGAATATTTCTAAACAGCAACAATCTTCGGATTGGGCGGCAGAAACGTTATCACAGGCACAAATTGAATATGCTGCGTCGGATGTGTTATATTTGCATCGTTTAAAGGTTATATTTGAAGAACGTTTAAGACGTGAAGAGCGAGAAAATGTTGCCAAGGCATGCTTTCAATTTTTGCCTATGAGAGCTAGGCTTGATCTTTTAGGATGGGCGGAAGTTGATATTTTTGCGCATAGCTAACTTTAAAATTGGCTTTTAAATGGAGTTAATTATTGATGTGAGAGGACAAAATGCTTGTACATTATGGGCATTTTATCCTCTCATCTTTACCATCATTTTTAATTCTGCTTTACGACTTTCAAAAGTATTTAAAGCGATGTCTGTTAAATAATAGAGATTACGCATTGCCTCATGCTTTTTTAATGGATTTACGTTCTTCATGTAAAACAGAACGCCCTAAACGGAATATATTTGTGTTGCTAATTCATGTACTTTTTGTAAAGAAACAGACACCCAAGTTCATTTTACGGCGGTGCTCATAAAAGATATAACGATAAAGCCTCCAATACCAATATAAAATCTATTGAACACTACCATCTTACGCTTATAGAGTTAACAAGCCGCTACTATCACACATTTTGCCAACACCCAATTTTGCGACAACCCTTGGCACTGGAGACGTTTCATAAAAGGCATTTTTAGTCCTTTATTGTACAGTTTCACTCCACATAGGCTTCCCCACTTGTAATGTACAAACAAATGGTTTTGGTTGATTCAACATGAGGAAGATTTGGAATGAAAGGGTTTTATGGTATTCGGAGTTCTAATTTAATATGGATAACGCTATATTATCATTATAAATCAATATATTATATGATTAATATATAAAGATAACCACGATTATACTGAACAATGCAAAGAACGACACCTAGAAAGTGACCTAGAAACAAGTTAGCAAGGAATATGCTTTTACCAAGTTAAAATGTTATAGTAACTTTTGCGTTTAAATGACTTTATAAGATAAAACTCCTTTTTTCAAGAGTCTTATCCATATATCAACCTCATTTATGACATGTAAGCGAATAATTTTGCTTAATGTATAATGAGCGAATTTAAAATAAGATAATCTTATGATACTGAGAGCGCTCATTCAATAGGGGGGATTTATAAATCAATATGTTGATATGACATTTGTGTAGTTTATTCTCCCCAGACGATATTTTGTGCTTTTATGCATTGCCAAACAAGTGATTTCTATGTTTGTAAAGTGGGGCAATTTGCATTTATTTTAAAATTAAAATGCTTCAAAGCCTTGTTTTTTGAGGATTCTCACTTTTTATCTATAAACATGCTATTTTTTCTGGAAATTTGCAATGAAGACACTAGATAAAATCCATTATGGATATTTATACGAGGTTAAATTTATGAACATAAAATATTTTATTACGGCTTTTGCTACGTTTGCTTCAATCTCTGTAGCTCAGGGTGCTTCTTTCTTGTCTTCTCAAAAGTTAATAGAGGGTATACCTTCTCTTGTTCCTCCTAGAGATCTTTTTTCTAGTGAACAGTTGAGCAAGATCTTCTCTGAAGTTGTTCAAATGGAACTTTCTTGCACGCATAACAACCAATGCATAACAGCAGCTGAGTTAGTACCTGTATCATATTCTGGTAAAAAAAGATTTCAAAAGCCTAAAAAAGGATTAAGGAAAGGAAGACGACCAGATTTATTTAGACGAAGTCCAATGAGTTATTAAAAAGTAAGAAAACAACATCAAGAGGTCTAACGTATGATCGGGAATTGAAGAGAGGAGATATTTTTTATCATTTGAAAAGTGGAGGAGCAGTTGTTCGCAAAGGGTATTATAATTGTGTACGGAGGGGGTGAAGAGTACTATTTGGAAAAGATATGGGGAGGTGGATTTCGGTGCAAGAATACTCTGTATAATGGCAATCGCTCGTTACAAAATTCATGGGTTTGGATAAATATAACCTCCCGATTTTGGGTTACGCTGTTATACTGTAAATACTGTCATTTTAAGCGTGACTATACAGCGCATATAAAACTCCTTGATAAGTGTTTTTAGAGTAGGGCTTGTCCAGAGAGCCTTTAGTTAAGTGAATCACATAAGTAAGGAGTTAAGAAAAATCCTCTTGACAAGAAACTAAGCTGTTTGCAGAGAGGATCTGAGAGGATACTTCATCAAAATCGAGTGAAGCAACAAAAATGTTAAACTTTTGATCTTTGATGGTATGCTTCGACTACAGTTTATAAAATATTCATTTGTCTATGATTCAAAATATCAGATATTTTTTCTGCCAAATTCATGATTTTTAAAGCAAGGTGTGGTGTGAAAACTTTAAGAAAGATTTCTCGTTTTTTCAGCTTTAAGGAGATTTCTATATAAGTTTTAATGTTTATCATACCGGTTGTCTGTCTTTAGGCATTTTTTTCAATTTAGTCTTGTAAAGGAGTATGAAATGATATCCTACAAATAAGGCTGAAGCTCTGAAAAGATTTACTATAAGGTTGAGAGAAGAAAAAAATGGTAAGTATGTCAAAAAGGCATAAATGCCTAAATTAAAAACAAAGAGCAAGTGTAATGAAATTGCATGTAATCTTGTTGCAGTCCATGGGGTAGTGGAGATCTTGTTTTATGCGGTATAAGCATTCTTTACAATGAAGAAAAAACAATCAAAGAGCTATTCACACACTTGCTCGTTTGTGAGGTGCAGGGGGATGGTTTTGGTTTCTTTAATATAAAAAGGCTTAAGATAAGAACATCTTCAATATTGCAGACGAATTAATATAAAAAATATTTTTTCATTATAAATCAATATATTGTATTTTCATTCCAATAGCACACGCTTTACACGGAGGGTATTGTGACGCAGTTTTTTTACAAAATTTATAAAGGAGAGCAAATGTGAGAAAAAGAGATCATTTGTGCATGGGCATAGTTTTATTCTCATTTATTACAGATCAAGCAATTAAGGGTACTTTGATTGGCTTTTTGTTTTTTTTATAAGTGTATCATTTTTGCTACAGATATCTGAAGATGGGGCTCTATATGAAATGGTGTGTTCAAATAAATATTCAGCTATGGAGAGAAAATATGAATATGAAATGGTTAATAACAGCTTCTGCTTTCGCTTTTGTTTCAGCTTCAGCAGCACAAGCAGCAGATGTTATTGTTCCCCCAAGTCCAACACCTGTTGCTCCCGTTATTGTTGCTCCAACTTTTTCTTGGACAGGTTTTTATGTTGGGGGCCAGATTGGTGGTTTTTCGGGTAAAACGAAAATGGATATTCTCAGTAATGGAAAAAAGATTCCAGTGCCTGATGACCTTTTGCCTAAACTATCTGGTTTCATGGGTGGTCTTTATGCAGGTTCCAACGTTGATCTTGGTAATGGCCTTATTCTAGGTGTTGATACAGATATCATGTGGTCTAATAAAGATGATACGAAGACAGGAAACACATATGTTATTGCTCCAAATCACATAAATTATATTAAGAAGATATTAACAGAATCTGGAATTAATATTGGTAAAGATGCGCTTGAAGCTGGTGCTAAACGAACCCACAGTTTCACGTTTAAAGAAAAGTGGGCTGGTGCGACACGTGTACGTATTGGTTTTGCAGCTGAACGCATTATGCCTTATGTTGCTGGTGGTATCGCCTATACGCAGCTTCAAGATACTGCATCGATTTCAATAACAGGCAAAGATTCAGATAAAGTAATAGCTTCTGGTACCTTGTCTGATGAAACAAAGACCCTTGTTGGTTACACTCTGGGTGCTGGTGTTGATTTAGCAATGACCAATAACGTTATTGTCCGTGCGGAATATCGTTACTCTGATTTTGGTAAAAAGAAATTCTCAAATGATAAATATGAGACATCTTACAAAACCAATGATTTCCGAGTTGGTGTTGCTTACAAATTTTAACAGATGATAAGTTAAATAACAGAGGCGCCGTCTTTAACAGCGCCTCTGTTATTTTCTGTTGCCATATTATCACACAATACATAATTTATTGTGGATATGAAAAGATATTATTCAGGTTTTCTTAAAAAAATCATAGACAATAAACAAGAATTACATTTAAAAATCAATAAGTTATATATATATATATCTTTAGGTTTTTCGTACAAAATCAAGCTATGAAGCGATTTTGTCTGGGATGTGCCCTCCATTTTCTGTGACTGTATCATTTTTACTACAGCTTTTCTTTCTGTAATCTTGTAGCACTGTGCTCATAAATAAATTAGGAGCAAAGTTTATGAATATAAAATCTTTAGTAACAACTTCTGTTATCGCTATAGCAGCAGCTTCTGCAGCACAAGCTGCTGATGTTATCATCCCTCGTGAAACAGCCCCAGCAGTTATCTCAGCCCCTTCATTTTCTTGGACAGGCTTTTATATCGGTGGTCAAGTTGGTAACTTTTCAGGTAAAGTTGATGTAGTTGATTCAGAAACAAAAAAGAAAATTACAGATAAAGACTGGACACCTAAGCCTTCCGGTTTTATGGGTGGTATTTATGTAGGTTCTAACGTAGATCTTGGAAATGGCCTCATTCTAGGTGTTGAAACCGATGCAGTCTGGGCTGACCGCGAAGATTCAAAAGCGCATTCAGCAGTCATTGGGGAAGCAGGCCTTGACAGTTTCAAAGATAAGCTTACAGTAGCGAAAGCTACATTTGTTTCAGGAAAAAGTATTGATAATGTCACGAAGGATGACAAACGTATAGATAGCACCTCTATAAAAGAAAAATGGTCTGGTGCAACACGCGTTCGTGTTGGTTTTGCAGCCGTTGATCGCATTATGCCTTATGTTGCTGGTGGTATTGCTTATACGCAGCTGCAAGTGGTTGATTCTCTTAAGGCAGCGACAGCTGATGGTGCCGAAATTGCTTCTGCTAAAGTGTTTGATGAAACGAAAACAATGGTTGGCTTCACTGTAGGTGGTGGTATTGATTTTGCAATGACAGACAATGTTCTATTGCGTGCAGAATATCGTTACTCAGACTATGGTAAAAAAGCATTTGTAAAGGACGGGGATAAATTAGCATACAAAACCAATGATTTCCGTGTAGGTGTTGCTTACAAATTCTAATTTCGTAAACAACGAAATAAACTTCCAAGAGGCTCTGTCAAAGACAGGGCCTCTATTCTTTTCTGTTGTTATATTATCACATACCCTATATTTATTAGGGGAGTAAAAGATATTATTTAGATTTTCTTAAAAAGATTTTTATAAATGACAGATAACAATTATGCCATAAAATCAATAATTTACACATACTTGTAACTTACAATTTCTTATGAAAATTCTTATGAAACGTGAAGTTATGAAATGACTTTATCTTGCGTCAGCTTTCGTTTCCTATGATTGTATCATTTTACTACAGCGTTTTTTTTGTAGTCGTATAATACTGTGCTCGTAAATAAATGAGGAGCAAAGTTTACGAATATAAAATCTTTAGTAACAACTTTTGTTATCGCTATGACTACAGCTTCTGCGGCACAAGCTGCTGATATTGTCATTCCTCGTAAAACAGCTCCAACAGTTATCACAGCTCTTTCGTGTTCTTAGACAGGTTTTTATCTTGGTAGTTAAGTTGGCAACTTTTCAAGTCAAAGTTTATGTATTTGATTTTGAGACAAAAGAAAAAACTTTAGATAAAGATGCACTACCTATGCCTTCCGGTTTCATCGGTGGTATTTATTTAGGTTCCAACGTAGATCTTGGAAATGTTCTCATTCTAGGTGTTGAAACCGATGCAGTCTGGGCAGACCGAGGAGAGACGAAGACGGTCTCAAAGATTCTTGTGATTGATGATTTTAATGATAAATTTAAAGATGCTGGTGTCACATTGGATGAAAATGAAAAGTTTCAAAAGGGTGACACAGCAGTGTATCGCATTGGTTTCAAAGAAAATGGTCTGGTGCAACACGGGTTCGTGTTGGTTTTTCTGTCGCTGACAGCATTATGCCTTATGTGGCTGGTGGTATTGCTTATGCGCAAATACAAGGTGTTGGTAAAGTTTCAGGAACAAAAAAGTTGGGAAAATGGGTAAGCCAAGTAAAGAGTTTCTGCTACAGTATTTGATAAAACAAAAACGATGGAGGGTTTTATCCTTGGTGGTGGTATAGATTTCGCGATGACAGATCATATTCTGCTTCGTGCGGAATACTGTTACTTAGACTTTGCTAAGAAGGAATTTAAAAAGGATTATCTTAAACTAGTCTACAAAAGCAATGACTTTCGTGTAAGTATCGCTTACAAGTTCTAATTTCATCAAAAGTGCAATTATGAATAAAAAGTATTAATAAAAAATTAAATTTCCAAAAGATATTGACTTTTAAAAAACCGCTGTTTTCTGGGGTTTTATTTGTATGATTGTGATATTTTTACTACAGCTTTTCTATCTGTAATCTTGTAAGGTCGTTTGATAGTTAATTTAGGAGCAAAATTATGAATACAAAATCTTTAATAGCAACTTCTATTGCCGCTTTAATTTCAGCTTCTGCAGCACAAGCTGCTGATATTATCATCCCTCGTGAAACAGCCCCAGCAGTTATCGCAGCAGCCCCTTCATTTTCTTGGACAGGCTTTTATCTTGGTGGTCAAGTTGGTAACTTTTCGAGTAAAACTAAAGTAACTATTCCAGGAGAAGATGAAGAACTTTTCAAAAAAGATAATACACCTAGTCCTTCTGGTTTCATGGGTGGGATTTATGCCGGATCTAACGTAGACCTTGGAAATGGTCTCATTCTCGGTGTTGAAACCGATGCAGTTTGGGCAGACCGTGAAGAATCAAAAACAGCCCGTGAATTGACTCTTACTGAAAAAAATGCAGCAGATTTTAATAATGCCCTTGAAAAAGCTAAGGTTGAATTAAAAGATCAGCAACGGTTTGAAATAGGTGACAAGGTAACGGAAAAGCACAGCTACAAAGAAAAATGGTCTGGTGCTACACGCGTTCGTATCGGTTTTGCTGCTGTTGACCGTATTATGCCTTATGTTGCTGGTGGTATTGCCTATGCGCAGGTACAGGGCATTCAATCAGTTACAGGAAAAGGAGAGAGAGCTAAGGTTGAGCAGAATGCTGATGTGGTGGAAAACCCACCAGTTAAACAAAATGTAGATTTGACTGGTGGTACTTGGGCTGATGACACGAAGACAATGGTTGGTTTCACTATTGGTGGCGGTGTTGACTTTGCAATGACAGACAACGTTCTTTTACGTGCAGAATACCGTTACTCCGATTTTGGTAAAAAGAAATTCGCAAACGATACACGTGAATTCAACTACAAAACCAATGACTTCCGTGTAGGTGTCGCTTACAAATTCTAATTTCGAAAAAATGAAATTATCAGCACAAAAAATACTAAGGCCTCGTTTAACGGGGCCTTTATTTTATTAGCTCTCTATTTTATCTCTCTTAATCCCTTAATTTTTATTGGTATCATTTTGTATTATAAGGCTTAAAAAAAGTTTTATATTATAAAAGGCGAATTAGTAGTATGCATCGATTTTATAACTACTTATTACATAAAATCTTATATTACGGCTATCATTTTACGCTTAAGTGAAAAGTATTTAATTAATCTCAGAAATAGGACAAGATCATAATCAGTGATGAACTTTAGTTTACTTTTATATGCCAGATTAGAGCGAGCGTATTGCGTATATCTGTTGGAGTAAGTTCTGAAACGGGAATACAGCCTCATTGGAGAAGAATATAAAGTTACAAAAAGAAAAACTAGTTTCCAACTTTATCATCTTCTTTTAATTTAGCTTTACGGTTTTCAAAAGCATTTAGAGTAATGTCTTTTAAATAATGAAAATGAAGATGATGCATTGTCTTACATTTTTGTTTATTGCATTTTTTAATGGGATCATACTCCTCATGCAAAACAGAACGCCCTAAACGGAATACACTTGTTGTTGTGTATTCACACATTTGTTTTAAAAAAATATTTTTCAAAGTACATCAAGCCCACTTCTCTCTGGACAAGATTTGAATATTCTAGGCTCTGATGTTCAAGCAACGGATAATCTTTCCTTACAAGCTGAGAGGAATGTTTCGATTGATGCCACACGCAACAGTGCCAATAGCCATCGCGGGGATCAAACCTTTCATGTCGCGGTGCACAATGGCTCTCATCTAAGTTCTGGAAAAGAGACCACTGTTCTCTCTGGAAAAGATATCCATATGGCTGCTTCCGATATAGATGCCAAGAGTAATGTTGCTCTTGGCGCCCAAGGGGAGGTAACAATAGGGGTAAGAAACGATGAGATGGAGTATCATCTTCGCACCAAAAACACGAAAGTGGACATGCAAGCCTCTCATGCCGTTGGCTCTTCGATAAAATCGGGAGGTGACACCACTGTCATTGCAGGGCAGGATGGCAA
>NZ_JBHIRH010000006.1:0-121721 GCF_042196945.1 Bartonella sp. AA81SXKL
GACGATTCATAAGAACCATTTTTACTCCTTTCTTGTACAATTTTTACCCACACATCAACCCCGCTTGTGACGTGCAAGCAAGTGGTTTTGATTGATTCAAGATAAACAGATTTGAAATGAGAGAATCCTACGTTATTCGGGCGTCTAATTCAATATGAACAGAGCTAGATTATCATTATAAATCAATATCTTGTATCGGTCATTTATAGATTTTATAAAATCGTCCGGCATTTCTCCGTGACTAGGTGACAATGGCAACTCCATAGCAAAGGGCGAAATAACTTTATCCTGAGTAGTAAATAAAATTATCAGTTCTGTTTTTTCAACTAATACACCAGAAGAACTGTGAAAAGAATCCGATAGTTTATATTTATTGGTGTAAACTCTGATGCGTATATCCATATTTTATCTCACAGCCAGAAAAAAAATCCCGTATCATATTTAACTGAAATGTATTCTCATACTTTTTTCTATTTTCAAAATTAAATAAAATGAACTCGGGAGTAGCGATACGTATTAGAGCTAACACTTCTGCCAAATCGAATCTCTCCGATAAAGTAATCGTCACACTATATGGTACGCTATCTTTTTTCATACATTCTATGTTACGCACCCACGTTTGTTTATATTTTTTACTGTCTAGATTTCTTATCTCTGAAATAACATCTGTGCCTATTTGTATCCCTAAAAAGAACGGATTACTCTTTAATAGCTTCAAATATGGTTGAATATAGATGTGCCCCCCTGTTGCAATCCGAAAATATTTTTTACAAATGAGACACATACAAGTATATTTATGAAGTAAATCATAATCGAGCTCAAAAGGCTCTCCACCAGAAAGAATAATAAAATCAGATTTTATGTCATTTATTGTATATAAAAATTCAGGCAACGCGTCATCTCTCACCATACATTCCATCGAATACGGACAATGATTGCAGCTCGCACTGCAATTTTCATTACAAATTACAATATTATCGCCCATGAAATTCCTTATTCAAGTTCATATAATCCAATACTAATTGTTTCATGAAAATATTTTGGTATAGACAAAGATCAGAAATTTTTTTAGCCACAAACGCTTTTATCATTGGTAAAGCTTCATCCTTTGATATAGACAGCAAATGAGAAATATAGTCTATCCGTTCTTCTAAATTGAGAGATAATCTTGGACTGGTGAAAAATGTTAAGATATCCAATTCCGGACTGGCTTCTTGACATAAATCCCAATCCACTACCATAAAAGAACTATCAGGAGTAACAATGATATTATCAGGATGTAAATCTCCATGTGATAAGATTATATTTTTGCTTAATCGATCTTGAAAGATCTTATTGATTTGATCAATAATCGCCTTTTGATGTAGCAAATCCATTTGACTCAATACAGTACCCCGGATAAACTCCCATTCGACTACTTCATCGCAAAGTGTTATCAAATTTGGTGCAGGATAGAGACTTTGTCGAAAAGAGCCATCCTTGATGTTTTCATTAATGCACGATGCTTCCGGATAAATTTGCCCATAGCAAAATTCTTGATGCTTGCGTTTCAAGAAATGTTGTTTTGACGATTGTGCATTTTCAGGCTGTAACCAAATGATTTCTTGTTTTCTGACAAAAATAATTAAAGCAGACACCCCAAAAATCACAGCCATAACCACTGCCAACCACAAATTAGCTTGCCAGAATGTTGAAAAAATATGACCGTATAAAAAACTGAATGCAAAGGATACAACAGCTGTAATAATGGCTGTAAATGATAAAACAGTCGCGATAGCTTTGGGATCAAGCAGTGAATTTATAAGAAGAGACGACAGATAAGATCGATAAGCAGATTTAAAAACACATAGCAGTAAAAATCCTAATATAAGAGCCGCAATGATTTGAAATGACATGAGAAAAAAAGCAATGGTTACCATACAACCAATCATTAAGACGGGAAAAATAGGATTTTGAAACTTTGAAAAATACTTCTGAAACAATATATTGGAACTTGCTGAAAAAAAATTCCCAATGATAAAAATAATCGAAACCAAAATAGCAGGTTGAAATGGCAAAAAATCAGAAAATGCGATAGAAACAGTTCGATTATTAACCAAAATAGCAAAAGCTGAAACTGCACTTAAAAAAATAAGAGTGAAGCGATAAGGATTTTTGACTTCTTTACGGCTGGCGCACATAACTGTGAAAATACTCGGATGAGCGTTGATATGAAAACTATCTAATCCCTTCGTCAGTTTTGAAAAGATAAAAATAGCAAAAATTAATGAAAGGACTTGAAAAATCACAGGCAATGCAGGATGCACATAATAAAGTATTCCTCCTAAAAAAATAAGTACCGTTGTCACACTATAGGTAACAGCAGCCACTTCGGACTTAACGGAAAACAGTGTGCGATGCTTTGGTACTACAGAAAAGAGTAAACTATCTTCCGCACCTGAGAAACAAGCGGCTGCTAATGTAATACACAACAAATAAGTGGCGTAAGCAAAATATGCATAATTCATAAAAAGAGCTAAAAAACCGCAAAGAAAGAAAAACAGCCCAGTATAAATAACGCGCTTACTTCCATAAACATCTGATAATAAACCCAAGGGGACTTCTAAGATCAAAGGAAGCAATAAAAAATAACTACCGATTAAAACAATATCCGCTTGCGACAAATGCAATTTTTCCGACAAAAAAAGTGGTAAAACAGCAACCACTAGAGCAGTAGACTTGCTAACACTATAAATCTTAAATTGCTTAACCTTATCCACAAAACACCTTCCCATGACATCCACTACATGCGCCAGATTCTTTCAAAGATTTTAAAACGCTTTGAGCAGACCAATCTATTGCCCCATAATTTTGTAGATTCCCAAAAGCTTCTGAATAAAAGCAATTTTTTAAATCTCCATTATAGTCCAATACCAAGGATGAAAATGGAAATAAACACATTAACGGCGACGAAACGTACGTAGAATTCTCGCCTAAGTAATAATTAATACAATTTACAAAATTTTGTGACGTCCATGAGATTTTCCTTTCTTGGAACTTTTTATCTATATAAATCTGGAGGGGGAATTCTTTCCTTGATAATTCATCTCTCAAATGAAAAAGTGAAGCGTTTGGCGGAAGAGTTTTGTTTCTTAAAGCCTTAGATCGATCCTTTGTATTATTTTTTCTAGAAAAACTAAATGACGACGTATCGAGCGGGCTGAATCCGATATAATCGACATCTTTGCTTATACAAAAATCGATAAAATTAATAATATTTTCTAGAATCTCTTTGGTAACTGTCGCTCTTATTCCTATACTTTGCAGAGGTTGAAGATTCTTAACTGTTTCAATGTTTTTCCACACGCGATCAAATTTATTCGCCCCCCGTATATCATAATATCCTTGGACACTAGTCGAATCCATAGAAATAACAATTTCTTTGAAGATCATCCGTTATCGGGTTATCAAGCGGGGGATATTCTCCCTGATTCTGTTTGGTGTTTAAATCACTATCCGAGGAGTGATCCAGAGGGAATGGTTTACGATCCGTGGAAGAATATTTGGGTTGATATTTATCTTCAATCAGGGACAGATGAAAATACGAAGTCTGCCTATGGTGTTCCGATTACAACCAATCGTAGCTATTCTGACCATCACGTGGATTTTTCGTCTGTTAATAAGAGATTTTTGACGAGTGATGAGTTCGCGTCTTGCATGTATGGAATCAATTCGGGAACCAGTATTATAGGCAATAAAGCGCCTTCTCCCAAAACGTCTGGAGGACACGTTGATACAGAAAATCGTCGTATGATTTCGTATATCGGTTGTGAGGATGGTTGCGGTTATGTGTGGCAATTTTTGTCTGGTTGTTATCCCGTGACGAAATGGCATACAGGGGAACAAGGAAGCAGTTTACGTGTAGACGTAAATGTTATGTTGGGAGGAGGCGATTGGTCCGGTGATGCTAGTAATGGTGAATTTGCGCGGAATTTTGCGCATTGATCACTCCGAACGCCTCTTAGATATGGCTAAGAAATTAGACATATCTGTAGGATTTTTATCTTCTGTCGAGATTGGCAAAAAATCTGTTCCTGTAGGACTGGAGGAAAAGATCATAGAGCTTTATGGTTTATCAAGAGAAGGCTTTACTCTTAAGAAAAGCAGCCTATGCTTGTCGCAAAACTTTTACAATCAAGACTTCTGATCCGTTGAGGCGTGAAGCTGTTGGTGAGTTTGTTAGAAATTTAGAGAATTTTTCACAACAAAACTTAGCAGAATTAAAAGACCTTCTTGAGAAAGTTTGCAAAAAAAGAGGCGTCCTATAGAGATAGGTTGAAAAATCCTATTCCCTCACTTTTATTTACGCGTCCCTCACTGTACAAAATATATGGAAAATCAATAAATTATTTTGGATAAAAAAGAGCATGGTGCCCCCAGAGAGACTCGAACTCCCGACCCCCTGATTACAAATCAGGTGCTCTACCAACTGAGCTATAAGGGCATAACCATGTAGGAGTTAGCACAAACTAACAAAAAGGAAAACAGAAAATTATTAAATTTTATGCATATTAAAAGAAAACTATATAAAAAATAACCAATTTATTTCCTTTTTTCCACTTTTTACAGCAAGGTTGGAACTATCCTTATATTGATATCTTATAGAATCTTTTATAAGAATGCACCGTTTTGCTATCGAATTACGAATCTGAAGACTTTGATTGATGAGCAAGGTAATTTTCTAGCCAGTGAATATTATAATTACCATCAGCAACATCTTGATTATTAATAAGATCGCGAAAAAGAGGCAGTGTAGTTTTTATCCCATCGACGACAAATTCATCTAAAGCACGCCGTAAACGCATCATACATTCTAAACGGGTACGTCCATGAACAATCAGCTTTCCAATCATGCTATCATAGTAAGGAGGAATACGGTAACCTGAATAAGCGCCTGAATCAACACGAATCCCTAAACCTCCAGGTGTATGAAAATGTGTAATGGTTCCAGGTGATGGCGTAAAGTTAATAGGATCTTCTGCATTAATACGGCATTCAATGGCATGACCAGAAAAACAGACTTCATCTTGTGTTACTGAAAGCTTACAGCCTGATGCAATATGGATTTGTTCGTGGACTAAATCTATACCTGTAATTGCTTCAGTTACAGGATGCTCGACTTGTAAACGTGTATTCATTTCAATAAAATAAAATTCGCCATTTTCATAAAGAAATTCAATAGTACCAGCTCCACGATATCCAAGTTGGGCACAGGCATTTGCAACAATACTTCCAATTTTTTTCCGTTCAGTTTCATTAAGTGCAGGTGATGTAGCTTCTTCCCATACTTTTTGATGCCGTCGTTGAAGTGAACAATCGCGTTCTCCTAAATGAATAGCATTTCCCGCACCATCACCTATGACTTGAATTTCAATATGACGGGGTTTTTCTAAATATTTTTCTATGTAAACAGCGTCATCACCAAAAGCAGCTTTCGCTTCTGAACGCGTTGTTTTGAGAGCTATAGAAAATTCTTGTTCAGAATGAACGACTTTCATACCACGTCCACCACCACCTGCAGAAGCTTTTATAATAACGGGATAACCAATTTCACGAGCAGTGCGTAAAGCATCTGATTCTTCAGTGACTGCTCCATCTGAACCGGGAACTACAGGAATACCAAGTTTTTTGGCGGTTTTCTTTGCTTCGATTTTATCGCCCATGATTCGGATGTGAGTAGCTGTTGGACCGATGAATGTAATATCATGGGCTTCTAGAACATCTGCAAATTTTGCATTTTCAGAAAGAAAGCCATAACCTGGATGAACAGCATCCGCTCCTGTAATTTCACAAGCAGCAATAATTTGCTGAATACTCAAATAAGAATCACGAGCGGGAGGAGGGCCAATACAAACACTTTCGTCAGCAAGACGAACATGCATTGCATCTGCATCAGCGGTAGAGTGAACAGCCACGGTTTTTATGCCAAGTTCTTTACATGCACGTAAAACGCGAAGAGCAATTTCTCCTCGATTAGCAATGAGGATTTTTCGAATCATGGTTGCCCCTCGCTTTATTCAACAATAATAAGTGGTTCACCAAATTCAACAGGTTGACCATCTTTGACAAGAACAGTGGTTACCGTACCTGAGCGCGGTGATGAAATTTGATTCATTGTTTTCATGGCTTCAATAATAAGTAATGTCTCCCCTTCAGAAACATTTTGCCCTACTTCTACAAAAGGTTGCGCGCCTGGTGAAGGTGCAAGATAAGCTGTTCCAACCATTGGAGAGGTTATTGTGTTTTTTGATCTATCTTCTTGGATAGATTGTATAGGAGATTCAGCTGTTGGAACTGGAGAAGATGTTACAGAAAAAGTAGGAGTAGAAACAGGAGCATAGATTGCTTGCTCAGAAGAAGTTAAGGTATTTTGGCGTGAGACACAAATACGAAGCTCCCCTTGTTCAACTTCAATGTTCGTTAAATTTGTATCATTCAAAATTTCAGCAAGATCACGAATAATTTTCGTATCAATTGCGTTTTTTGCCGAATCCATTTTTTTTGTTGCCATTTTATTTCTAACTCCTTGATCAATGAAGATCGTCATTATCTCATTTTATGACCGAATATCTCTAGATTAGGGATGACATCTTTTGAGGCTTTAAAGATTTTTATTTCCTTTAAATCATTATACTTTGCAATTTAAAACTTGTATCTGCTTTACGCAAAATTGCACTTATAAGCCTGTTATCAAAAAAGAGAAAGCATAAAATTACCTCATTTACAGTATTCTTCCTAAAACGGATCAGGTATTCACTGTGTATTATCTATCGCTTGTTTTAGAATATCCTGTTTGGCAGCGCCGATGAATATTTTATCACCAATGATGTAAGAAGGTGTTCCCGTAATATGAAGTGCAGAGGCAATTTGAATGTTTTCTTTAAAAGCGTTTTGCAGAGTGGGATCTTGTATTGCATTATGTAGTTTTTTTTCATCTGCTCCTAATGAAACAGCTACTTTAATAGCTTTAGCTTCATTTGCACGACCCTGATACATTAAAAGCGTTTTGTGAAACTGAGGATATTTCTCTGGAAATTGTTTTCGAAATGCGTAGGCAACAGTATGGGCTGCCATAGAATCAGAGCTTAAAATTGGTAAGTCCTTGATAATAACCTTTAAATCTGGATATTCTTTTATCAAGTCTTCTATATTTGAATAGGAAATTTTACAATATCCACAGTTGTAATCAAAAAAATTGACAAGCACTCTTTTACCATTTGGGTTTCCCAAAACAGCGTCATGAGGAGAATGAAAAATCTCTTTTTCTAATGAATGAATGACTGAAGTTTGTTTTTGGTTTTCGTATTCATTCTGTTTTTCCAGCTTATCTTGAAGAATAAGCTGCATTTCAATCATAATTTCTGGATGAGTAAGAAGATACTCTCTGACGATTTGTTGAATATGATGAGAATCAGTATGTGGTATCATTTTTTCTTTAAGCTTAGATAAAAAGCTAGAATCTTCTAAAAGTTGTGATTTAAGCTTTTCTAAGCTTAAATCATTTGCTGTTTTTGAGCGTGACGTTGCGTTTGATAAAGAAGGTAAAAAGATTAAAATACTCGACATAACTATGACTAAAATTTTTGAAAGAAGTGTTATTTTCGAGTTTTGAGAGTGATAATTCATTTGGATACCTTCACATTTTCTAGGGTGTCATTGAGTGAACTATATGAAAAGTGCTATCTATGTGCAATGAAGCATTTAGTTATAGTGTATCTTTAAGAATGAGAAAAAACATCAATTTTTCTCTAAAAAGATTTCATATGATGAACCTTGGCTTGGCAAGGATTATGTTTTGTAAAAGATAAAAAAATTCTCTTTAATTTGTCAAATGTTGTTTTGATGTATAAGGATATCAAAAGCTTTTTGTGCGTGTTTATTTTAAGAAAAAGTACGTTGATAATACAATGAAGAACACTTGTATTATTTTTTCCTGTTGCTTTATTGAATACTGAGAAACAAAATTAAATAATGAAAAGTGAAATTATGAAAACTACAACACATTATGAGCTGTTTATCATTGGAGGAGGGATAAACGGCTGTGGATTGGCAAGAGATGCAGCAGGACGCGGATTTAAAGTGGGATTGGCTGAAATGAACGATCTTGCATCTGGGACCTCAAGTGCGTCAACAAAGCTTATTCATGGTGGGCTTCGTTATCTTGAACACTATGAGTTCAAACTTGTTCGTGAAGCATTGAAAGAACGCGAGATCATTTTACGTATGGCTCCACATATTGTGCGTCCTTTGCGTTTTCTCCTTCCTTATCATAAAGAATTGCGCCCTGCTTGGATGTTGCGTTTTGGACTTTTTATTTATGATTATTTAGGGAATTGGAATCAGAAATTGTGGCGCAGTAAAACGATTAATTTTTCACAAAAATTTTGCTCTACACTGAAGAAAGAATATCAGAGAGGTTTTGAATATTCTGATGCAAGAGTAGATGATGCGCGTTTAGTTATTGGCAATGCTCGTGATGCAGAAAAGTGGGGAGCTGATATAAAAGTACGAACAGAAGTTCTCTCTTTAAAAAAAGAAGACAATAAATGGCATATATTTCTTCAAGACAAGTTAAGTAGCAAAGAATATAGTGTCACAGCTTCTTATATCGCGAATATGACAGGACCTTGGATTGATCATGTTTTGGCAAGCATATTAGATTGTAAAGAACATCCACCAGTACGGCTTGTTAGAGGTTCTCATATTTTGGTTCCCAAGCTTTATACTCATGATCGTGCTTATATTTTTCAAAATGGTGATGGGCGTATTATATTTGCTATTCCGTATCAAGAAGAGTTTACCTTACTTGGAACAACAGATTGTAATTATCAAGGAGATCCGGCTGACGTTCATATTACTGATACAGAAATTGATTATATTTGTGCAGCAGCCAGTGAATATTTCATACAACCAGTGTTGCCTGAAACGATTGTCTGGTCTTACTCTGGAGTTCGTCCACTCTATGATGATGGAGCTTCAAAAGCACAAAAAATTACGCGCGATTATGTTTTAAAAGAAATGGGAACAGGAACGACACCAAAGATACTTAATCTTTATGGTGGAAAGATTACAACTTATCGTAAGTTGGCTGAAGATGCGATGAAATTTGTTGAAAAAGAGCTTGGTAAAAAGGGAGCATCATGGACGGCTAAGGCAGTACTTCCAGGGGGTGATTTTCCCTATAACAAATTAGATACAATCGAAAATAGGATTGCTCTTTTAATGCCAGATTTAGATGCTTTTACACATCGCAGGCTTGCACGCTCCTACGGTACGGAAGCATTGGTGATCTTTGCACATGGTAAGGCAAATAAAGGAAAAAATTTTGGACATGGGCTTTATGAAGTAGAAGTAAAATGGTTGATGGAAAAAGAATGGGCTAAAGTATGTGAAGATGTGTTATGGCGTCGTTCAAAACTGGGGCTCCTATTTAATGAACAAGAGGTTGATACTCTTTCTTCCTATATGCAAAGCCAACAAGAGATTGAACAACGTTTATGATCATTTCATTTTACAAATTGTATCTGCAATATTGTAAAATATTTTCCTTCGAGAGATACTGATATTAGTTATAGATATTAAAAAGGCAATGGTTGTCTATACCCTGATTTTAGTTTTTTTTTGAAAGAATCACAAAATGGCAAAATTAGATAGAATATTTAAGATGAAATTTGTCTATCTTATAAAGTGAAATCTAAGAATATCACCAAAAAGAACTCATTGATAAAAAATAATTTATAATTAGATTCGTGTGAAATAAGGTTTTTTTCTTCTTTAGGAGAAGATAAAGCTACTTTCTGTATCGTTTATTTGCACAATGAGTTAAAAAAATCTAAAGAAAATTAAATCGATCATGAAAAATTGTATAATGTGTTAGTTTAGCATTTATTATCTTAAACGCTGTACTAAATCATGTAAGGGGAGAGGCTTGAAGAGCGTAAGAAGAACTTATAAATGAGATTTTTATATTATAGTAAAAATCTTCTTTTTTCATGTTTATATACCTGAACACTAATCTATGAGAAATGCGATATTGTGTTTTGGCATGATTGATTGTAGTAAACCTTGATATCAATTGGAAATAATGAGCTGTTATTATACTCATGATAGTATAAGAGAATAAAATTTTCCGTAAACTAAAAGTAAGTATTTTTTTATGTATAAAGAGAGAGCTATAGGGACATGAGAGTAATACCCTCATGATATTTTACAACCTTCCATCGCCTATAAAATTTGCAGTAGCACCAATGTTGGACTGGACAGACCGACATTGCAGGTTTTTTTATCGTCTTTTAACGAAAAAAGCTCTCCTTTATACGGAAATGATGGTAGCAGATGCTGTCATTCATGGTGTTCGTGAACAATTGTTGGCTTTTAGCGACAAAGAACGTCCAGTTGCATTACAATTAGGGGGGGCAGATCCGAAAAAGTTAGCAGAAGCTGCACGAATTGCTGAGGATTTTGGCTACAACGAAATAAATCTCAATGTTGGTTGCCCATCAAATCGTGTTCAAGCAGGGGTCTTTGGAGCTTGTTTGATGCTACATCCAGACATTGTGGCAAATGCAGTAGAAGCAATGAAACGAGAGGTTACTATACCTGTAACTGTCAAATGTCGGATTGGAGTGGACGAACAAGATGAAGAGTTAGCGTTAGATCTTTTGGCTAATCAGGTTTGGAATGCTGGATGTGATGCGCTCTGGATACATGCACGCAAGGCATGGCTACAAGGATTGAGTCCGAAAGAAAATCGCAATATTCCGCCCCTTAATTATGAAAGGGTTTACAAATTAAAAGGTCAATATCCTCATAAATTCATTGGGATAAATGGTGGAATTAAATCGATTGATGAGATCAAAGAACACTTAACTTTCTGTGATGCTGTCATGGTTGGTCGCCAAGTTTATCATGATCCAACTTTGTTAAAACATATTGATTTTGAACTCTATGGTGAGTCGCAGAATAGTCTAAGTGAGAGTGATCTTATTGAGGTTATGTGTGATTATGCGGCTCGACATATTGCATCGGGGGGACGGCTTTCTCATGTGACGCGTCACATGATTGGTTTATTTCATGGGCGGGGTGGTGCACGTCGATGGCGGCAAATACTATCAAATGATGCGACAAAACCAAACGCAGATATATGTACTTTAAAAGAAGCTTTTTATGCTCTCATTTAATAACAGTCAGACAATTAACATATATTAAAGTTGAGATCCTTTGCGTTTTGATTTCTTTGCGATAATTTTGATCCCTTCAATTTTATAAGTTTTTGAAAGTTTATAACTTTTATTATGAATAAGAATGTTAGAATTTATATATTAAACGGCATGCTGATTATGCCTATTAAATAAAAAATAGCTTAAGGGTATCACTGTAAAGTAGTCATAAGATATTAATAACATTTTGAATCTTGCACGTTTGTTATTGGGGTAGAAAATAGAATGTAGAAATTATTGCTTTCATAGTATTTAACATTTTTAAAGCACTGTTAAAAAAACAATAAATTATTCATATCCTGTATATATGACGTGATTTTCATAAACATTGTAGATTTTAAAAGGTATCCTTATGATCGCTAGTCCATTTGATGATTTTCGTGCTTTGCTTACAAATTTACCTGTTGCTGATGAGTTTTCTATAATTTTGGCAAAAAAATGGCAAAAAAACTTAACAAAAGAGCAAGGAACATTGGGAAAACTAGGAGATATTGCTGTTTGGTATGCGGGGTGGAGGGGTACAGAAAAACCTATCGTAACGCGACCTTTGGTTGCTATTTTTTCTGGAAACCATGGTATTGTAGAGGAGAATATTACACCATTTCCACAATCTATGACACAAAAAATGGTAGAAAATTTTGCCTCTGGTGGAGCTGCTATCAATCAAATTTGTATTGCTTATGATCTTGGATTAAAAATTTTTGATTTAGCATTGGAATATCCAACAATGAATATTACGAAGGATGCCGCAATGGATGAGCGGAGTGCGGCTGCTACAATGGCATTTGGAATGGAATCCATTGCGGGTGGGACAGATCTTTTATGTATTGGAGAAATGGGAATTGGAAACACAACAATAGCTTCAGCTTTATGCTTAGCATTGTTTGGAGGGGAAGTGGAAGAATGGACAGGAAATGGTATGGAATCAGAAGGTGATTTTTATCAGCGTAAAATTGCAGCGGTTAAGACAGCCATTTCTTTGCATAAGGATTATTTTAATGATCCTTTTGAGATAATGCGTCGCTTAGGAGGACGTGAGATTGCTGCTATGGTTGGTGCTATTTTAGCAGCAAGAATAGAAAAAATACCCGTTATTTTAGATGGTTTTGTGGCAACAGCAGCAGCAGCGGTTCTTTATAAAATGCATCCAAAAGCTCTTGATCATACCCTTGTTGGACATGTTTCTTCTGAGACAGCTCATCGTAAACTTTTAAAAAAAATTGGCAAAGAACCACTTCTAGATTTGGGGATGCGTCTTGGTGAAGGGACAGGAGCAGCTATAGCAGCTGGTATTGTCAAAGCTGCTGTTTTAACACATGCACAAATGGTGGTTTTTTAACAAGAAAGTTTGAATGCCTAAAAGATCATAAGACGGATATAAAAAATCTTAAGAGCTTTGTTCATGCGTCTTGTCGTGTAATTTAATATAATTAAGTGGAAGTTCTGTTGTATATTTAATCTGTTCCATTGCGAAAGAAGAAGAGACATCACGGATGTCAATTTTAGAAATTAATTTTTTATAAAAAAGATCATAAGCTTCAATGTTGGGCACAACAACACGCAATAAATAGTCAATATCTCCACTCATTCGATAAAATTCAATGACTTCACGGAATTCTTGCACAATTTTTGAAAAACGCTTAAACCATTCATGACTATGTGTATTTGTGCGAATAGACACAAAAACAGTGACGTGTGCGTTTACTTTTTCTGGAGAAAGAACAGCAACACGACGTTGAATGACGCCATCTTCTTCAAGTTTTTGAATTCTACGCCAGCAAGGAGTGGTAGAAAGCCCCACTTTTTTAGCAATATCAGCAACAGAAAGTGTCGCATTTTCTTGCAAAAGATGTAAAATTTTTCGGTCAAGACGATCCATATTTTTTCTCAATATTTTAATTTATAAAAATTTACGCACTAAACGACGCAGATATACAATAAGCTCATCGTTAAACCATGGTTTTTTCTGTAACCAAGAAGTATTTCGCCATGACGGATGAGGCAAAGGCATAACATTATAGCCTCGAGGTTGAGGAATGGAAAGAATATTTCTCCAATCACCAACAGTTGCAGAAACGGTTTTATGTTTTAATTCTGTAATGTGCCACTTTTGCGCATAACTGCCAATAGCAAGAACAAGCTTTATTTGAGGCATTGCCTGAAATATCTTTTCATGCCATATTTCTCGACATTCCCGTCTTGGTGGTAAATCAGCTTTATTTTTGTCATAACCTGGAAAACAAAATCCCATAGGAACAATAGCAAAAAGAGATTTATTATAAAATTCTTCTTTCGTGACACCCAGCCAATTACGCAATTTTTCACCAGAGCGATCATTAAAAGGGATAGAAGTTTCATGGACACGCAACCCTGGTGCTTGGCCTGCAATTGCAATCGAAGCAGTATCGGATAAATAAACGACAGGGTTTGGTTCATGAGGAAGAGGAGGAAAATAATGGGGTTGTTGGACGCAAACACGACAGGAATAGATCTCTTTTTCAAGTTTGATAATTTGGCTACATTGTTTCATTAGTAAATAAAATTAAAAAATATTTTTCTTATTCTGTGCGAGGATTTGCTTTGCGCCATTCTTTTGGTCGTTGAAAACTTGATACCCATATTCCTTTCTTTTTCTTCCTAGCTTCTTGCTCTTCTTTGGGGTATTCATAATAATTTACAGCCCAACCATTATGTACAAGTGTTGCGTTGATATTGCTAACTTGTTTTGTTTTACATGTTGCAAGAATACGGCGATATTTATCTGTTTTTTGCCAGTGACATGTAACAATTTGATTTTTTAATAATAGTTCTAAATATTTCTTTGCTTCAAGCCCACAAGGGTAGCGTGCTTCCTTTTTTCCACAAAATTGGTGGAGTTCAGGAGCATCAATTCCAGCTAGTCGAATCTTAATTGAAGAAATCATAATGGTATCGCCATCAATGATTAAAGCATTTCCTTTAACAGAGTTTTGAGAAGAAAAATTTTCTTTTTGAGGCAACCGTTGAGTCTGCTTAAAATAAGTTGACATAATGATAAGAATGCTAGCAGCGACAAAAATACTGAAACCGATAACTTTTAGATTAAAGATTCTTAGATCAAAATGAGAAAAAGATTTTTTCATGAAATAAAGAAACTGCTAACATTACTATAACTCTATTTTAGTATTGTTTATAATTCATCCGAGAAGCTTTATTCATATGACGAAACAATGTCTCGTTTTAATGACAAAATTTTCGTTAGATATCACAATAATCAAATACTCATGCAAAATATATGTAAGCAACTTAAATAATAAATCAACTTATCCAAATCCGTACAAAACATACAAAGTTTAAAGTAAACTTTTTAAACTTAAGGAAATAAAAAAAACACCCCTCAAAAAATAACTTTGAAGAGCAATACTCCCACATTTCTTTTGGAGTATAAAATCTATCAATTTAATAATAATTTTATTTATTTAATTTTTGTTTCTTTAAATTCAACGTGCTTTTTTACAACTGGATCATATTTACGCTTGCTCATTTTATCTGTCATTGTACGGCTGTTTTTCTTTGTTACATAGAAAAAACCAGTATCTGCAGTTGATAAAAGCTTGATCTTAATGGTTGCTGCTTTAGCCATAATGTAAATACCCTATTTATACTGAAAAAATATTATTTCTGTCAAAATTTATTTCCGACATCATCAGATTTTCCGGCAACACTACGGATGTTCTCAAAAAAGTCAAGAGCTGATTAATTTTCTCATAAGTTGGACAAACACCAAAATGACATATAAACCGAAAAAAACAGCCATGGCTATTGAAAAACCAAAGGGTTTAAAGATATCCATGGATTTTCCGATAAAGGTCGGTCCGATGAGCATACCAATTCCATAACAAAAAATAAAAGCAGAATTAGCAGCAGCAAGTTCTTGCCCCTTGAGACGGGCTCCTAAATGTGCAAGACTAATTGTATAAAGGCTCGCTGATACACCACCCAGAAAAAACAAATCAAGCATCAGAATCCATGGATATTGAAGAATCCATGGTACTATAAAAGTTCCTATAAAACCTAAAATAGCGCAACTCATCAGCGGGTAGCGTCGATCTTTGGCGTAGTCGCTTATAATGCTGATAGGAATTAAGAGGAAAATATTCCCAAGTGCAAGGGTTGCCATAAAATGTGCTGCTTCATTCTCATTATAACCAATGGATAAACTAAAGGGTATTATAAGAGTTAATACGCCCATTTGAATGGCTCCGTAAACAAGGACCGCCATCATTGCACTTGGAACGTGAAAAAGATAACGAAAAAATGGCATATATTGATTTTTTTGAAATTCTGGACTTAATTTCCAAGCGGTAAGAATTGGTATAGTAGCAAGCATAATAAGGCTATATCCAACAGCAAAAGGAATAAATCCTTGTGTTCCCACTTTTGCTAGCAGCGTTAGACCTATTATAAACCCTAATCCTAAGACAATAGCATAAATAGAAAGGATCAAACCGCGTTTTTTGAGGGGAGCATAACTGTTGATCCAAAACTCTGACAGGATAAACATAACTGTCATGCTGAAATGTAATATAAACTTTAAAATAAACCAAACCCATATGGGATCAAAAAAATAGAATCCTAAAAAACTTAAAGATCC
The DNA here is from genome assembly GCF_042196945.1 of Bartonella sp. AA81SXKL. Classification (NCBI taxonomy): domain Bacteria; kingdom Pseudomonadati; phylum Pseudomonadota; class Alphaproteobacteria; order Hyphomicrobiales; family Bartonellaceae; genus Bartonella; species Bartonella sp. AA81SXKL. The sequence goes on from NZ_JBHIRH010000006.1 coordinate 15,892, forward strand.
TATCGCCATCATAAGCAATATTGTTTGAGCGATTCCTAAGTATAAGGCGATTCGAGACGTAAAAATAGCTGCAATAATTGTGGCGATTCCACCAACTGTTCCACTATAGCCGATTGTACTGTTGGAAAGTCCTTTCTCTGCCATAAGAAGAGAGACAAGTTGTGTTCCCATTGCCAATGCTGTTCCAACAGTGCCAATGGTTGCAATAGCGGCAATAATTGCATGCAAAGAATTATTTTGAGAGTCAAAAGGTTTTTTTTTCATGAGAATGGCTTAAGGTACTCTTGTTTATTTAAACAATGAAAAGATGAGCTGAAATGAAAGGGAGCCAAAACTATCCTTTGCAGTTTCTCTCATTTTCTAAGTATAAAAAACTGCAAGATTTTTATATGGTTATTATAGACTTAACAATAAAATTTATCCTCTTGTATACTAAAGAAATAAGATTGTATATATAAAATAATATAAATATTATATAATATAAGTCATTTCTTAAATTGAATTTATTATTCATATATATTCAATGGAGGGCAAGAAGATTAATTTTTTCTTTTCCCATAAAAAGTATACTTTTGTTTTTTTAATTTGTTTTTATGGTAGGATGTCGGTGAAAATTTTATTGGACGAGGTTTTGTTAACAGTTCAAAGCATAAAGCGCCAGCAAAAGGTTGTACCGTTATAAGTTTTACTTCTACAACATCACTGAGCTGATAGCCTTTATGGCTACGCTGTCCTACAAGAACATGTTGTGCTTCATCAAAATGATAATAATCATTTTTAAGTGTAGAAATATGGATAAAACCATCTGTATTGAGTTTATCAAGTGAGATAAAAAGACCTGCTTTTGTAACTCCGGAAATGCGGCCTGTAAAAATACGACCGATTTTATTCGTTAAATAGTGAGCAACAAGCCGATCAATCGTTTCTCTTTCAGCCATCATTGCACGGCGTTCGTATAAAGAAACTTGCGTAGCAATTTCTGCAAGATTTTGTTCTTGTGTATCTGTTAATTGATCATTTCCTAATTTGAGAGCTTTAATGAGTGCTCGATGAATAATGAGATCAGCATAACGACGGATTGGTGATGTAAAATGTGTATAGTTCTGCAAATTTAAACCAAAATGGCCACTATTTTTAGGGTTGTACTCTGCTTGTGATTGTGAACGCAAAATAACTTGATTGACTAGTTCTTGTTGTTGAGTATGAGCGACCTTTTCTAAAATTCTATTAAGGCGCGCTGAGGTAAGTTCGCTTCCGCGGGAGAGTGGTATCCCCAAACTTTGAAGAAAGCTCCGAAGTATTTCTTGCTTAGCAAGAGAAGGTTTTTCATGAATACGATAAATGAGCGGCTGGTGATGTTGTTTTAATGTTTCAGAAGCTGCAATATTAGCTTGTATCATAAACTCTTCAATTAAACGATGCGCTTCTAGTTGTGGTTCACTCACAACATCTTTTATGCATCCATTTTGATCAAGAATAATCTTTTTTTCTGCAATTTCTAATTCTAGTGGTTGGCGACGATTTCGCGCAGCTTTAAGGCATGCATAGGCTTCCCATAAGGGGTGCAAAATGCTCTCAAAAAGAGGGGTTATTTTTTCATTTATATTACCTTCAATTGCCAATTGTACTTCTTGATAAGAAAGTTTGGCTCTTACACGAATCATAGTACGATGAAAACTATGTTTTCGTTTATTACCGTTTGCATCAAAAATCATACGAACGGCTAAAGCTGGTCTTTCTTTTCCTTCACGCAGAGAACATAAATCATGAGAAAGGCGTTCAGGTAACATTGGCACAACGGTATCGGGAAAATAAACAGAATTTCCACGTTTCAATGCTTCTTTATCTAAAGCACTTCCTGTTTTGATATAATAAGAAACATCTGCAATGGCTACAATAATAATCCAACCATCATTATTTGCTGGATCCTTATCCTTGGTTGCATAAACTGCATCATCATGGTCTTTTGCATCTGGTGGATCAATTGTAATAAAGGGTAATTGTCGCCAATCTTCACGATTATCCATATTGGCAGCTTTGATATGTTTGGCTTGCTCAAGAACACTTTCAGGAAAAATATAAGGAATTCCTTTCGAAAGAAGCGCTATCATTGAGAGTGTTTTCTCACTCTTAATGTGCCCTAAAACATTCTTTATTTTTGCGCTCTTTAATCCGTAACCAGTATTTTTTTTTATTTCGACTTCAACGAGATCACCAATTTGAATCTTCATTTCTGGAGACATTTCAACAATGAGTTCATTGGTTTTGCGGTCTATAGGATCAAGGCGCCATTGATTATTTTCCAATTTTCGTACAATAGCAAATGCGCTTTTGGGAGATACATCAATTTTACGAATAATTCGTCCCGTATAAGGATGGCTTGAGCTTTCAGAATTTTTATTTCGAAAAACTTTTACAAGAATATGATCTCCAACACCAATATTACTTCCTGTTATGTGATGAAAAGAGTGTATTTCAATATTGGGCTTTGGAGAATCTTCCCATTCAAGAGGTTGTGCAATAAAACTTCCATCTTTATCACGTCCGCTAATTTTTACTAAAGAAACAGGGGGTAATTTTCCTTTGTTTATTGCTCTTTTGTGGTGTTTAGATATGAGATTTTGATCCTTTAACTCACGTAACATATCTCTAAGCCAGATACGAGAATCGCCTTTTAAGTTAAAAGCTTTAGCGATTTCTCGTTTACTTGAGTGGTTAGGATTCTCAATTATAAAGGAAAGGATTGCTTCCTTATTGGGAAAAGTTTTCCCCTTGAATGAAGAGAGATATTTTATGTTTTTTTCACCTTTAGCCAAAATTTATGTCTCTTTTATTTTTGCTTTTGTTTTAGAAGAAGCTCTTTTTGAAGTTGTTTTTTTACTCGATGCTTTAGCCGATATAAGTTCTAGTGCCTCTGGAAGTGTTACATTAATGGGATCTTTATCTTTTGGCAATGTTGCATTAATTTTACCCCAATTGACATAAGGACCATAACGCCCGTTGCGTACGGTAATGGTTCCTCCTTCAGGATGCTCTCCTAATGTTGCCAATGCTTCAGGTGTTGTTCTGCTTTGCCTGGTTTTGTTTTCTTGTTGTTCTGCCAATACTGTAACAGCGCGATTGATACCAATATCAAAAACTTCATCTGCATGAAGAAGGCGCGCAGATTTTCCGTTATGGCTAAGATAGGGACCATATCGTCCAATCGTAGCCGTGATTGTTTTTCCAGTTTCAGGATGAATGCCAATTTCACGGGGAAGGGATAGTAAAGCCAAGGCTTTATCAAGGGTTACATTTTCTGCCTGCCATTCTTTTGGTAATCCTGCACGCTTAACTTCTTTGCTTTCACCAAGTTGAATATAGGGACCAAACCGGCCTTTGCGAAGAGAGATATCTTTTCCTGTTTCAGGGTCAATACCAAGTATAACAGGTTCATCATTGCGTACAGCTTCATTCTCTTCTCCAGTATCTGTACCAAGTTGGCGTGTGTATTTACATTCGGGATAATTGGAACAGCCAACAAAAGCACCATAACGCCCAAGTTTTAATGATAATTGACCATTTTTACAAAGAGGACAGGAACGTACATCACTTCCATCTTCGCGTTCAGGAAAGGCGAGAGGTGCTAATGTTACATTTAAAGCATCAAGAACATTAGTTATACGGAGTTCTTGGATATTGATAATAGATGCATTAAATCCATCCCAAAAATCTCGCAATACGTCTTTCCAAGAAAGTTTGCCATCAGAGATAAGATCCAGCTTTTCTTCAAGATCTGCTGTGAAACCATATTCTACATAGCGATTAAAAAAACTTTCAAGAAAGGCTGTAACAATACGTCCCTTGGCATCGGGAATAAGCTTTCGTTTATCAATGACAATATATCCACGGTCACACAATGTCGCCAATGTGGATGCATAAGTTGAAGGACGACCAATTCCTAACTCCTCAAGCTTTTTAATTAATGAAGCTTCAGAATAACGAGCAGGGGGCTCTGTGGTATGTTGTACAGATTCAACTTTTTCTTTTGTAAGTGCTTCACCAGTGTTTATTTGTGGTAAACGTGTTGTTTCATTTTCTTCATTATTTTCTTCGTCTCGTTGATCCGTGTAGACGGAAATAAAGCCATCAAAGCGAATAACAGATCCTGTTGCCCGTAGATTTGCACAGTTTTCTCCTGTCTGTGCTTCAATTTCAACAGTTGTACGTTCAATTTCAGCAGAGCGCATTTGGCTGGCAATAGCACGCTTCCATATCAGCTCATAGAGCTTTGCTTGATCGCTATCGAGAAAATTACGGACTTGACTAGGATTGCGTTGAAAATCTGTTGGACGGATCGCTTCGTGTGCTTCCTGTGCATTTTTTGCCTTTGTTGAATAAAAACGTGGCTTTTCAGGAATATAGTCTTTTCCGAAAGTTTCATGAATAACTTTTCTTGCTGAATCAATAGCCTCAGGTGCTATCTGCACACCATCGGTACGCATATAAGTAATAAGCCCTGCCGTTTCACCATTAATTTCAATGCCTTCATAAAGTTTTTGGGCAATTTGCATAGTGCGAGAAGCTGAAAATCCTAATTTTGAAGAAGCTGCTTGTTGTAGTGTGGAGGTTGTAAATGGAGGAAAAGGATTTCTCTTTGTAGGTTTTGCTTCAACACTGAGTGTATGGTATTGGGCTTGCTCCAACATAAAGCGAATTTGGTCTGCTTGTTCTTGAGATTGAATATCAAGCTTGCCTATTTTTCTTTGATTAAACATTGTCAATCTTGCTTGGAAACTATCATTTCGGATGGTTTTTAACTGTGTTGTAATGGACCAATAATCTTCTTTGATAAAATGTTCTATTTCTGATTCACGATCACAAATAATACGCAAAGCAACCGATTGAACGCGTCCTGCTGAACGCGCACCAGGGAGTTTACGCCATAAAACAGGTGAAAGTGTAAAACCAACGAGATAATCAAGAGCGCGACGTGCAAGATAAGCATCTACAAGTGATGTATCAATATCACGTGGATTGTTCATAGCATCAAGCACAGACTTTTTGGTGATGGCATTGAAGACAACTCTTTTAATAGGTTTATCTTTTAAAACTTTTTTTTGACGGAGAACATCCAGAATATGCCATGAAATAGCTTCCCCTTCACGATCAGGGTCTGTTGCTAATATAAGGCTATCAGCTTCTTTAACGGCTTTTGCTATTTCATTTAAACGTTTAGCGGCAGCAGAATCTATATCCCATTTCATAGAAAAATCTTGATCCGGTAAAACAGAACCATCTTTTGCAGGCAAATCACGAACATGTCCAAATGATGCGACAACTTTGTATTGAGACCCAAGATATTTATTAATTGTTTTTGCTTTTGCTGGAGATTCAACGATAACGATATTCATAATTTTACCCAAATATTGAAATAAAAATTTTTTTATAAACGCCTTTTACGCGAATAGCTAATGCCAATTGCTTAAGAGCACATAAAAAAATATTAGCCATATAAAAAACATGAATATTGTACAACTTATGATTGTCATTATTAGAGTACACCCTATATAGAATTACACGATTTATTTTCCACTGTTATTACAAAAACATACGGCGAAATACTAAGATAACGTCTATTGAGAGGTAGGAGGGGAAATGCTCAAGGATAGAGGATTATGTTTATAAATCATTTAAAAGTTATCCAATATATTACAGACATGTCAAAGCAAATGAATCAGATGGCGCGTCAGGCGCACAGTCCGCTTTTAGCATTGCTTTTGGATATGGTTGCCAAAGAAGGGCAAAGCATTATTAATAGTGCTGAGGCTCTTGGGGAAGATCAAGATTCGACAATGACACACAACCACCAGAGTGTCGAATAAGCTTTCCAGCAAGCTCGAGTTCTACCAACAAGAGGTAGAGAGTTGGGAGTGAAACACCGGAGTGGATACTGAGTGTGTCTAAGTCGATTGGCGTTGTTGAAAGAGCGGAGAAAACTGCTGCACGTGCTGCATCATCATCATCTGCTAAAGAGAGGCTGCTGTTTTTTTCATCTGCTAAATTAAAATTCTCCTTTTCAAGTTGTAAAGAGGATGGTTCCTCAAAAAAATTGAGTTGCGAATTTGGAAGCGGTAAAATTAATGGCGTAAGTGTTTCTATAATGTCAGAAGGATGTGTGGTGAGTAGAGCACCGTCTTTGATAAGATTGTTTGTACCAACAGATCTTGGATCAAGTGGAGAACCGGGAATGGCAAAAATTAACCGTCCCATTTCAGCTGCTTGACGTGCGGTAATTAAGGACCCTGAGCGCAGGGCTGCTTCTACAACCAAGAGACCAAGTGATAGAGCTGCAATAATACGGTTTCTTCTTGGAAAATCGATAGCACGCGGCTTCCAAGAAATGGGCATTTCGCTGATGATGGCTCCACCGTTGGCAATAATATCTTCATGCAACTTTTTATTTTCAGGAGGATAGATATGATCAATTCCTCCAGCCATGACTGCAACAGTTCCTGTTTTTAAACTTGCTTGATGCGCAACGCTATCAATTCCACGAGCGAGCCCAGAAATTGTTACAAAGTCTGCTTCTCCGAGAAAACGTGCAAATTGAGCCGTAAGCTTTTTTCCAGCAGCTGAAGCATTTCGAGAACCTATAATTCCAATAGAAGTTTTTTGAAAAATTGAAACATTACCTTTGATAGCAATAAGCGGCGGAGGGGCTTCTGTAACCTTAAGAAAAGCTGGATAATCTGGTTCTCCCATACCGATAAACCGGACACCTAATTTTTTAGCTTTTTGTATTTCTTTTTCTGCATCTTCTAAGCTTGCTATTTTAATAGATGCAGAACCACCACCTTTTCTACTAAGCTCTGGCAGTGCTGCCAGAGCTTTTTCTGCTGTTTTATAATGATCAATGAGATTGCGAAAACTAACAGCTCCAATATTTTCACTACGCAATAACCGTAACCAGCTTAGACGTTGACGATCAGTAAGCAGGATTCCTTTATTTATCTCCGTGTTGCGTGCCAATCTTACTTTCTTCCCCAATTAATAATCTACCGATATTTGCAGAATGTTTTATAAACACAAATACGCTCATCACAATCAGCATACAATAGAAATAAGAAGCGGAAAAATAAAAAACAAATATCGGTGTGATCGTAACAGCAATAAGCGCAGATAATGAAGAATAACGCATGAGGAGAAAAATCGTTATCCATACAATAATAAAAATAATTGCTGCAGGCCAATAGATTCCTAAGCAGACTCCTAGATAGGTAGCAACACCTTTGCCACCTTTAAATTTAAGCCATACGGGGAAAAGATGTCCTAAGAAAACAAAAAAGCCTGCTAGAGAAACAAGGATACTATTGTCTAGCGGATCACTAAAAAACTTTATAACGAAAACAACGATAGTTCCTTTCAACATATCACAAAGAAGTGTTAGAGCAGCAAGCTTTTTATTTCCTGTTCGTAAAACATTTGTTGCTCCAATATTGCCGGAACCGATTGTTCTTATATCACCAATTTTGAACAATTTCGTTAAAAGAAGACCAAATGGAATCGAGCCAATGAGATAAGATATGAGGAAAATAAACCATGGAGTGGATTGAAAAAATATTTCTGCTTCATTCATTAAGAATCTCATTAAATTTGTTGATCAAGTTTAAAAACGTTTTTCCCTTTCACAAAGGTCTGGAGCACGCGTCCTTGAAAACGTGCATTCTCAAAAGGGGTATTTTTTGAACGTGAATAGAGCTTCTCTTTCGAAACAACCCATGGTTCTTCAAGATCAACCACAATAAGGTTTGCATGAGCCCCTTTTTTGAGTGTTCCTGCATTGAGTCCAAAGAGCTTTGCAGGCGCCGTTGACAAAAGTTCCGTTATCCGTAGAAGAGATAGGCTCTCATTATGATAAAGGCGTAAGGCTGCGCTCAATAAGGTCTCCATACCAATAGCGCCAACTGCCGCGTCATTAAATGGTAAATGTTTTGTGTCGATACTCTGAGGATCATGAGAAGAGACAATAACATCTATAATCCCATCCTTTATTGCTTCAATCATTGCTATACGGTCTTCTTCTGTACGCAATGGGGGCATTAAGCGAAAAGAGGTGCGATATTCACCAATGTCATTTTCATTGAAAGATAAATGATTAATAGATACACCCGCTGAAATTTTCTCACTGCGTTTTTTACCTAAACGAAGTGCATCAGCAGAGAGTGCTGTCGATATTTGAGCAGCATGATAGCGTGTTTGCGTTAATACTGCTAATCGCAGATCTCTTTCAAGAGGGATAACTTCTGCTTCGCGAGGGATGCCAGAAAGACCAAGCCAACTGGCAAGCAGTCCTTCATTCATCACACCTTGCCCTGTAAGATCTTTATCTTGCGTTTCATGTATCAATGGAACATCAAAATCACGTGCATAAGTCATTGCACGCCGCATAACAGATGAATTTTGAAGTGTTTTTTTTCCCTCACTAAAAGCAACGGCTCCTGCATCTTTGAGCAAACCAAATTCGGTTATTTCTTGTCCGTTGAAACCTTGTGTGATTGAAGCAACGGGATAAATATTGACCAATGACATTTCCTGTGCTGTATGCGTAATAAATTTAACGAGTGCTACATTATCAATAACTGGATGCGTGTTTGGCATCATAAGAAAGGAAGTAATACCACCTGCTGCGGCCGCGTAACTTGCTGATGTAATTGTTTCACAATGTTCATTCCCTAATTCTTCAACAAAAACGCGCGCATCAACAAGTCCAGGGAGAATTGCTTTGTTTTGTGCGTTAATAACTTCTGCTTCTTCAGGGAATCCCTGATTCAGAGCTTCTTTTCCAGCGGCTATAATTCGTCCATTTTTAACAATAACTGTACCAATTTCATCGATTGCGCGCGAAGGATCAATAATACGAGCATTCTGAAAAACAATTGGTTTTATCATTTTTTTTCTCCACTGATCTTTGCGCGTGAATCTAATAAAGCCTCCATGACAGCCATACGCACTGCAATTCCCATTTCTACTTGTGTCTGAATCATACTTTGTGGTCCATCTGCTATATCGGATGCAATCTCTACACCACGGTTTATTGGTCCAGGGTGCAGAATAATAGAATCATTTTTGGCATAGGCTAAATTTTCTTTATGTAAGCCAAAATAATGGAAATATTCACGCGTAGAAGGAATGAAAGAGCCTGTCATCCGTTCATGCTGTAAGCGCAACATCATGATAACGTCAGCATTTTTAAGACCTTCTTTCATCGTGTTAAAAACCTCAACACTCATATGAGCAATTTCTGCGGGTAAAAGTGTTGAGGGAGCAACAGCACGAACACGAGCACCCAAAGCATTGAGACACAGGATATTGGAACGGGCAACACGTGAGTGTAAGATATCTCCGCAAATCGCAACAGTTAATCCTTCAATACGACCTTTTGCCCTTTTAATGGTTAGAGCATCTAATAAAGCTTGGGTTGGATGTTCGTGGGCACCATCACCTGCATTAATAACACAACAATCAACTTTTTGCGCTAATAAAGCTGCCGCTCCTGCACTGTTATGGCGAAAAACAAGTATATCTGGCTTCATCGCATTGAGAGTTGTAGCAGTATCAAGTAATGTTTCTCCCTTTTTTACAGATGAGTTGCTGATCGCAAGACTCATCACGTGTGCACCTAGCCTTTTACCCGCTAATTCAAAAGAAGATTGTGTTCGCGTAGAGGCTTCAAAAAAGAGATTAATTTGAGTCCGTCCATGCAAAGTAGATTTTATTTTATCAATTTTGTTAGAAAGGATAACATTTGCTTCTGCACGATCAAGCAATGTATTAAGATCTTGTACACTCAGATCTTTAATAGCTAAAAGATGTTGATGAGGGAAAAGTGGAAAAAAATTATTTTGCATCATAGCATTCTTCTTTATCTCTCTCTAAACAGGTTAAACAAGCATTTGTTTGAATATGATAAATGTTTCTTAACTCTAAAAAGACAAATAGTCTATGATATGAATGATTTGAATGTAGGAATATACCTATGAGTGCTGTATCTGCGCAAAATACTCGTCGAAAAAATACATTTCTTAGCGATACGCTTATGTTTCGTATTGCTTCTACTTTGCCTAAGTTTTTGTTAGCAAGTTTTGAAGAAATAGGGGATTTTGCCGCGAGTCGAGAAGCATGGAAACTTTCTTACTTAGCGAATCATTATAAGCCTTTACTATGCTATAATGATGAATGGGGGCAACCAACAGAAAGATTAGAGATCCATTCTTCCTATCAAGCTCTTCAACAATATTCTAGACAAGCAGGTTTGGTTACCTCGCTTTGGGAAAATACGAGCTCAGAAAATGGAGTACGCTATCAAGCGCGTGCGATTCGTTTAGCTTTATATGCTGGTTTAGAAACAGGACATTTGAATGAAGTTATCATAACGAGTGCAGCTATTGCTGTTTTAATTAGTGATATTGAGCTCTTCAAAAAATGGCAAAATGTACTTTTATCACGCCAATATGATTCCTCATCAAAGCCTATTCATCATAAAAAGGCTGCTTCTCTAACTTGTGCATTTGACGATATTGAAAAATACGCTTTCAATTTTCCAAGTGTTAAGAAAATTTCTTTCGATGAAAGTATGGAACGTGATCTATATCGTTTAAATGTTGTAAAAACCAACGTTATTAATCCTGCCGCTGACGGATATCTTGTTAGTGCAGATTTAGATGGTCATTTAAGTTGTTTTTTTATTCCACGCATACAAGAAAATGGCGCATTAAATGGATCTATATCGATTCGTCATTTAATTCAGCGTTCTGGAGAACTTTTAACACCAGAGGGGGTTGTCGATTTCCAAGGCAGTTATGGCTGGCTTTTGGGAAATGCTGGAGAAGGGCTTAAAGTTATTAAAGATATCGAGACGATGATGCGTTTCGATCAATCTGTCATATCGGCAGGTGTTTTACGAGCGGCTCTTCAATTTGGTATGGATTTTTTCCGGAAAAAAATGCCCAATCAGCCTTTACCTCCACTGACAGAACGTATTTTTGCAGATATTGCATTAGATATAGCTGCCTCACAAGCATTGGTTTTGCGTTTAGCGAGAGCATTTGACAATGCAGCAAATGACCGTTCTGAAGCAGCTTTTGCCCGCATTATGACACCTATTATTGCTTATCATGTAAGTCAATTGGTTGTGCCTATTATTGGTGAAATTATTGCACAACTTGGTATTGAAAGTTTTATAGAGAATAATCCATTATCACAAATGTTGCATAATGGGCCTGCGCGAATTGTGAGAAATAGTTCTGCTAATCAATTGGTAAAGGATGCCATTCTTATTGCTGAAAAAGCACCGGGATTGTTTCAGAAATTGTTAGAAAAAATTGCTCTTGATATTGGACCAGCGGGACCACGAGCAATTGAAATTATTAAGTCAGCAGGTGATATGGCATCAGCAAATGAAGGTGCAGGAAGATTTTTTGTTGAACAAGTAGCTTATGCAGCAGCAGCAGCAGCATTACGTTCTACAGACATAGAACATGTTGCGAATGCCTATATGGAAAGCCGCCTTGGAGGACAATGGAGATCTTCTTACGGGATGCTCATTGCACGATATAATGCAGGGCATTTGCTCAATGTCCTCTATCCTTCCATATGATGAAAGTTTTGAATTCTATTAAGAGCACCTTGCAATATAAAAGCGGCGGCTGCCGAATCAATACGGCTTGCTCGTTTAGCGCGCGATACATTCATTTCTAAAAGAGACCGTTCCGCAGCAATTGTTGATAAACGTTCGTCCCAAAAAACAAATGGAATTTTTGTATAAGCTTTCATATTGCTCACAAAAGCTCTGGTTGCTTGAACACGAGAGCCACTGCTTCCATTCATGTTAAGAGGTAAGCCAATGATAATAACTCCTACATTTTCACGGTCAAAAATTTTAATAAGTGTGTAAGCATCTTCTGTAAATTTTTTTCGCTGTAGTACAGGACGCGGATTTGAGACAATCAGCCCCCTATCAGAAATCGCAATTCCGATAGTTTTTGTCCCTAAATCTAAGCCTGCTATTGTTTGTCTAGGCAAAAGATGTGTTATAACTTCATCTATATTAATAACAGTCATAAAGGTATAATACGTTTTTTAATGTTTCAGATCTATAGTTATATTCTTTATTCATGTTATCTAATATTCTTGCACTTACAAGTGCAGCCTTGTATAGCCAGAATAAAGATCAATAAATAAACAAAAAAGCAGAAAGGCGTAAAGAGTATGTCTGTTGATCAAGAGACAGTCAAGCGGATAGCACATTTAGCAAGGATTGCCCTCCACGATGATGAGATAGAACCTGTGACAAAAAAAATCAATGCTATTTTAGGTTTTGTAGAGCAATTGAATGAAGTTGATGTCAGTGGAGTTGAGCCATTAACATCTGTGATGCCGATGACACTACGAATGCGTGAAGATAGTGTTACAGATGGCGATAAAGCAGCAGATATTGTAGCCAATGCCCCTGTTACAGAAGAAAATTTTTTTCTTGTCTCAAAAATTGTTGAGTAACTTTTTATATTTTTGAAATTTGAGAACCAATATGACTGATTTAACAACTCTCACAATTGCGCAAGCTCGTGATGCTCTAACAAAGAAAAATCTCAAAGCAACAGAATTAACGGAAGCTTATTTACAAGCAATAGAGTTGGCAAATCCAACTTTGAATGCTTATGTAACAATAACAGCAGAACAGGCAATGAAAATGGCTGCTGAATCAGACAGTCGCTTAGCGAAAGGACAAGGAGGGCTTTTGGAAGGAATTCCCTTGGGGATTAAAGATCTTTTTGCAACCTATGGTGTTCATACTCAAGCCTGTTCAAATATCCTTGATGGTTTTAAACCGCACTATGAATCAACTGTCACGGCTAATTTATGGCAAGATGGTGCTGTGATGTTAGGAAAACTTAATATGGATGAGTTTGCTATGGGCTCATCCAACGAAACATCATATTATGGTCCCGTTATTAGTCCATGGAGAAAAAAAGGCTCAAATGAAAAACTCGTACCCGGTGGTTCTTCGGGGGGATCCGCAGCCGCTGTTGCTGCACAAATTTGTGCTGGTGCAACTGCAACCGATACAGGTGGCTCAATACGTCAACCAGCAGCTTTTACTGGAACTGTAGGAATAAAGCCAACTTATGGACGTTGTTCGCGATGGGGCGTTGTCGCGTTTGCTTCATCTCTTGATCAAGCTGGACCTGTTGCTAGAGATGTTCGTGATTGTGCTATCTTACTCAGATCAATGGCCTCTTTTGATGAAAAAGATTCTACTTCCGTCAATTTACCAGTTCCTGATTATGAAAGTTATCTTGGTCAATCAATCAAAGGAATGAAAATCGGTATTCCAAAAGAATATCATGTGGATGGAATGTCTTCAGAAATTATTGAGCTTTGGCAAAAAGGAATAAATTGGTTAAAAGAAGCAGGTGCTGAGATTAAAGATATTTCTTTGCCCCATACAAAATATGCTCTACCTTCTTATTACATTATAGCTCCTGCAGAAGCCTCTTCTAATTTAGCGCGTTATGATGGTGTGCGTTTTGGTTTGCGCATGCCTGGAAAAGACATCATTGAGATGTATGAAAATACGCGTTCTGTTGGTTTTGGTGATGAAGTCAAACGGCGCATTCTGGTTGGGACTTATGTTCTTTCATCAGGTTATTATGATGCCTGTTATTTAAGAGCTCAAAAAGTAAGAACACTCGTAAAACGTGATTTTGATCAATGTTTTGCTTCAGGCATTGATGCTATTTTGACACCAGCAACACCAACACCTGCTTTTGGTATTGCTGATGAAAAAATAAAAAATGATGCTGTAGCAATGTATCTTAATGATATTTTTACGGTACCAGTTAATATGGCTGGTTTACCAGGAATTTCTGTTCCTGCTGGTCTGTCATCAAATGGTTTACCTCTAGGATTGCAATTGATTGGTAAACCTTTTTCTGAAGAAGTCATTTTTCAGATAGCGCACATTATTGAACAAGAAGCAGGAATATTCAGTGCAGAAAAATGGTGGATGTAATAGTCAAAATTCACAAAGGAGCATTTCTCATACTTAATGAGAAATGCTTTTTTAAAAGGTGGAGGGATGAGCTCTATTTCCTTAATTCGTAGTCTTACCCACCAAGATAGGCTTCTTTAACACGCGAATCAGAGAGCATAGTTTTTCCTTCACCGTGAAATAAAATATGTCCTACCTCTAAAATATAAGCATAGTCAGCTATGGAAAGTGCAGCAAATGCATTTTGTTCAATAAGAAGAACAGTTTTTCCCATATCATTAATTTTTCGAATAATCGAAAAAATTTCTCGAACGAGAAGTGGTGCTAACCCCAACGAGGGTTCATCTAATATGACCATATCAGGATTGCTCATAAGTGCACGGCCCACAGCAACCATCTGTTGTTCACCACCTGACATTGTTCCTCCCAACTGTTTTGCTCTTTCACGTAGGCGCGGAAAAAGGTCAAATATCCATTCAATATCACGGGAAATTCCCTGCTTATCGTGACGAATATAAGCGCCTAGATGAAGATTCTCTAAAACAGTGAGATGGGGCATGATACGTCGTCCTTCAGGGCTTAGAGCAATCCCTAATCGCAAAATCTCTTCTGGTGATTTTTTAATAATAGATTTGCCATTATAGGTAATTTCTCCATAAACAGAGCGATTAAGCCCTGTAATAGAACGTACAATACTGCTTTTTCCTGCACCATTGGCTCCAATTAAAGTGACAATACTGCCCCGCTTTATGGACATAGAAAGATTTTGGACAGCTTTAATGGCGCCATAATGAACGTAAAGATTTTTTATTTTAAGAATATCCATAAACATCTCCGCCAAGATAAGCTTCAATAACTTTAGGGTTATTACGAATTTCATCTGGTGTACCACTGGCAATGCAACAGCCATATTCCATAACCAAAATATGTTGGCAAAGTCCCATAACCACTTTCATATCGTGCTCAATAAGAAGAATTGTAAGATCAAAGTCTTTTTGCACTTTTGCTATGAATTTTCTAAGATCTTCACTTTCTTGTGGATTCATGCCAGCAACAGGTTCATCAAGAAGAAGCAATTTGGGCTTTGTGGCTAACGCACGTGCAATTTCTAGACGTCGTTGCACACCATAAGGTAAAGCTGTTGCCGATTGATTGGCAAGGTGATCAAGTTGTAGCTGTTCAAGGAGCTCCAAGGAATTTTTATAAACTTCCTTCTTTTCTTTTATTGCTTTTGAAAAAAAGAGAGCTGAAGAAAACCAAGGATATTTTTGTCGAACATGCGCTCCTACCATAACATTCTGCAAAACCGTTAACCCTGAGAAAAGACGAATATTTTGAAATGTTCTGGCAATATGGCTTCTACAGATAATATAAGGAGACGCTCCAGAAATTTTTTTCTCATCAAAAAGAATGATGCCGCTTGTAGGAGCATAAAATCCAGAAATCATATTGAAAACTGTTGTTTTTCCAGCACCATTGGGACCAATTAATCCAGTAATACTTCCTCGTTTAATTGCCATATTAACATTATTTACAGCAACTAATCCGCCAAAACGCATTACAATATTATTGAGTGAAAGGATATTGTCGTTCATAGCTTTCCCTCAGTATTAGAAAGCTTTTTGCGTGTCAAAAAGCTATAAATTCCATTCCATGAAAATTCTCGTTGTCCCATTAACCCTTTTCTCCAAAACAAGATAATTACCAGCAATAAAAGGGAAAAAACAACCATACGAAGCCCTGGGGTTTCTGGAATATGTATAAAACCTAAGTCAAATGGACTTTCAATAATACGAAGCCATTCAAGCATGACTGTAATAATAATGCTGCCAATAATGCTCCCTGTAATTGAACCGAGACCACCAGCAACAACAATCATTAAAATATTAAAAGTCAGAAGAAAATTAAACATTTTTGGATCAATGGTTGAAATAAGAGCCGCCATTAATGCGCCACCTATACCTGCAAAAAACGCTCCAACAGTAAAGGAAAAACTACGGTAGAAAAAAGCATTAATTCCCATAGTTTTCGCAGCTATTTCATCATCACGAATAGCACGTAATACGTTACCAGTATTACTTTGCAGTAAGAGGACAATAAAGAGAACTGTAAATGCTAGCCAACCATAGTTCCACCATAATGTTGCATTTTGAGGTATTCCTTTGATTCCCAAAGAGCCATTTGTGAGCGATGTTGCGTTCGTAATGACAATGCGAATAATTTCCGCAAAACCTAATGTTGCAATTCCAAGATAATCGCCACCAAGACGCAATATTGGTAAAGCAATTAATAAACCTACAACAGCAGCACACAAACCACTTACAACAACAGCGATAAAAAAAGGTAACTGCAAATGATATAATGGTTCAGCAATAGGCTCAAGAATCCACATCATTTCTTTTTGTTCAGGGGAAAGAAGTAAAATTGCGCAAACATAAGCACCAATAGCCATAAATCCAGCATGTCCAAGAGAAAACATACCTGTGAAACCGTAAATCAAATTAAGCGAAATTGCCAATATCGCATTAATAGCAATCAGATTGATGATACGAAGCGTATAGTCATTAAAATGGCTATCAGCATAAAATAAAAAACCTATGAGAACTAAAACACTTATACACGATAAAACAGTTGTCGCTGACTTTGCCATTAGATTTTCTCCTGATTTCTTTTACCCATTAATCCTGTGGGCAATATCAATAGAATCAGAATCAATAAAATGAAAGCGAAGGCATCTCGATATCCAGATAGCGCAGGGAAAAATGCGATAATCATAATTTCAATAAACCCTAATAATAATCCTCCCAACATTGCACCTGGTATCGAACCAATACCTCCAATAACAGCAGCGATAAATGCTTTGAGACCAGGAAGAACACCCATATAAGGCTGAATTTGAGGATAACGTAAAGACCACATAATACCAGCTATGGCGGCAAGAGCTGAGCCTATTCCAAATGTAAACGCAATAACTTTATTGACAGACACACCCATCAAACGTGTTGTTTCAATATCATGGGAGATTGCGCGCATAGCAAGACCCGGTTTTGTTTTATGGATAATCCATAATAGTAATAAAATAAGAATTAATGACACAAAGGGAACGATCAGAGACATGGGAGCAATTCTGATGATACCATCTGCTCCTGATCCTAGATGCCATAAAAATGGTGTTACAAGAAAATCTGGCTGTTGTACACCTTTCGGAACACCACTAAAGAGTACAGTAGCAAGATTTTCAATAAAAAAAGAAACACCAATTGCACCGATAAGTGCCGAAATACGCGGAGCATGGCGTAGAGGTTTATAAGCAAATTGATCAACAGCAACACCCACAGCACTTGTAATAAAAATGGAAAAACAAAGAGCTAAAACCCAAATCGGTGTAAAATCTTGCGGGGAAATTTTAAAATAATAAACAAATCCTAGCGCAAGAATTAAAAAAGCAGCAATCCAATAAATTGGAGGACGCCTTTTAAAGCCTATAAAGACCGAATAATAAACAAGAGCAGCAAAAAACAAAAGAAGAAAAGCTACCCAAGCAGGCATAAAGCCAATTGTGGAAAAGAAAACAAAATATGCTCCCAGCATAAAGATATCACCGTGAGCAAAATTAATGAGTCTCAGTATACCGTAGACCATGGTGTAGCCAATAGCAATAAGCCCATAAAGAGATCCCAATGCCAGTGCATTAAAAAAGTACTGGATGAACATTTCAGTGCTCATCTCTCATCCTTCCACATTTGTTAATTTACATAGGATAATAAGAAATTTCTAAGTTTTTGGTTGAGAAAAAAAATCCTCAACCAATTCTTGCATTTTAGTAAATAAAACTTTTTAATTAAAAAGCAGGTTTAACTTCTTCTAAATAAACACGTTTTCCATCCTGTATTTTAATGATACCAATAGGAATTTTAGGGTTATGATTTTCATCCATTGACATATCCCCAAAGGGGGTAGGAAAATCTTTTAATTTGCTAAGTGCGATAGTAATTTTTTCACGATCAGTGCTACCAGCATTTTCAATAGCCTTCATAAACATCATATAACTCGTGTATCCCAAAACAGAATTGATATTTGGCTCTTTGTCCGGGTAAGCTTTTTTCCATTCTTTTGTGAATTCTTGCGCAGCTACTGACATATTTGGCATATACTCACTATAGGGAAGTGTCGTATGTAAGAAACCTTCTGCAGCTTTTCCTGCAATCGTAATGGTTTCTGGATTATCCATAGCATCTCCACCCATAATTTGAAACTTCGCCCCTAATTCTCGTGCTTGTTTCATGATGATAGCACCTTCAGAAAAGTAAGATGGAATGAATAAGATATCAGGTTTCTGGGCGATAATTTGCGTGAGAACAGCTGAAAAGTCCTGATCTCCAGAATTATAATTTAAATTTGAGATAACTTCACCACCTAATTTTTTGAAAGCACGCGTAAAATAACTTGCAAGACCAATAGCATAATCGCTTGAAATATCTTTAAGGATAGCAGCCTTTTTTGCGTGTAAAGTTTGGCTTACATAAGTTGCGATTCCTACTCCTTGATAGGAATCAATAAAGCAAGCACGAAAGTAATATTTTTTACCCTGTGTAACAAGGGGACTTGTTGAGGACGTTGCAATGGTTGGAGTTTTTGCCTTTTCAGATATTTCACCACCTGCTAACGAGAGTGAAGAACCATAGCTACCAATGATTCCACTCACTTTTTCACTTGCTGTTAAACGCATAACAGCATTAGCCGCTTCTACTTTATCAGATTTGTTATCAATAATAACAAGTTCCACTTTACGTCCTAAAATTTCTGGAACTTTTTTATGGGCTAATTCTATACCTCTAATTTCAAGCTGACCTCCAAATGCATTTTGACCACTTAATGGAAGATAAACACCAATCTTAATAGGTTCACTCGCATAAACATTTGCTGTAAATGCCATAAATGCTGCGATTATCGTAAGGATTTTCTTCAATTGCATTGCGCATTTTCCTTAATTGAATTGTCGTTTTTTCACCTTATATTGAACTTCTTCATCATGCAAGTTACACATTAATCAAAATATCATTATGTAAAAAAACTTTTATATGACCTCTTTTGTAGGGCACCCCTTGTAAGGTATGTAAAGTGTACAATCAAATAGTTTTATAAATATTCATGTTGATATTCTCTGACATTAACATAGAAGATACGACAATGTGGGGAAATCTTATCTTGGGGCTTGCGTGTTGATACAAGAGCAATGTTTACTTAAACTTAGAGAATCAATATCGTACAATTTATAAGCTACAGGATCACGTTATTATGACGAGTAAGGATGCATTAAAGGGTTGTTCCCCATCTGAGGATAGTATAGGTGCTTGTGGGGAGATTATCGAAATCAGTGGTGTCATTAAGTGGTTTGATGGTAGTAAGGGGTATGGATTTATTGTACCTGATTTACCTCATTTTCCCGATATATTATTGCATGTTACGGTAATGCGAAGGGATGGTTTTCAAACAGCTTTAGAGGGAGCTAAAGTCATTTGTGCTGTGGAAAAAACTGAACGAGGGTTAAAGTGTGTTCAGGTGAAATCCATAGATTGTTCTTCAGCAATTCATCCATCAGAAGTTCCTGCCCGTACCCATGTTGTTGTTACTCCAGAAAGTGGACTAGAACGAGCAATTGTTAAATGGTTTAATCGTGACAAAGGATACGGTTTTCTTAGCCGTGGGCAAGGAACAGAAGATATTTTTATTCATATGGAAACATTGCGCCGTTTTGGTTTAGCAGAGCTTCGTTCTGGCCAAGTTGTTCTTGTACGTTTTGGTAAAGGAGAAAAAGGTTTAATGACAGCAGAGATTTATCCGGACATAGGCATTCCTTTAGCTACGCATTGAATTTCACGAGTGAAATCAGTATGTTTTCTATATTTTTAAAGATTGTTGTTCCGTAAATTGCTATAGAGGTAGATTTTTAAAGAAAATATGGCTCTCGTGAATCCATAAACCAAATGAAGAAAATTTCGCATATTACGTTGAAAGAAACTAGAAAATAACAAGGAAGCAATCCTCTTTTTTTGACTTTTAAACTCTGGTACCTTTTATTTAGAAACAAAATTTAAAATTTTTCTGTGGTGGAGACAAGAATGTTAAAGCCTTTTAAAAAGGGGCATATTGTTTTATTGGTGATGCTTTTTATGTTAGATATGCGTGTTGTTGTAGCAAAGGAGCCCATAGAGATTCCTGTGCATCCAATTCCTTTAGAAATACATACAAAGCAAGGTTCGGTTTTTTATAAGGTAGAGATTGCTTTTACGCCATCTCAAGCAGCAGCTGGTTTAATGTATCGAACTGATTTTCCACGCGATCGTGCAATGCTCTTTAAGCAGCTAAAAAGTTCTCGATCGGGAGATGAGCAGAAAATTTTTATGTGGATGGCAAATACGCCTTTACCTTTAGATATGATTTTCTTAAACTCTGAGGGAATTATTGTATCGATTATTGAAAATACTTCTCCACTTTCAACAAATACCATTTCATCAGAAGTTCCTGCAGCTTTTGCACTTGAAATTAACGCTGGTGAAGTTTCTAAAAAAAAGATACAAAAAGGACAACGTGTTATTCATCCTGTACTTTGTGGAAAGTGCAATAAAAAATGACCGCTGAAGATATTCGTTTTTTTGAATATAATGGTTTGCGATTTGCTTATCGAGAAGAAGGGCAGGGCGCGCCTATTTTGTTGATCCATGGTTTTGGATCTTCTGCACGGGTGAATTGGTATGCAACGGGTTGGTTTCGTATTCTCACTGAAGCAGGATATCGTGTTATTGCTCTTGATAATCGCGGTCACGGAGATTCAGTTAAAAGTTATGATCCTGTCTTTTATACACCTCAAGCTATGGCTGGCGACGCAGTAAAGTTACTGCAGCATTTAGAGTTATCTAAAGCCCATGTTATGGGATATTCTATGGGGGCTCGTATTAGTGCTTTCATGGCTCTTTTGCATCCAACATATGTACACAGTGTTATTTTTGGTGGTTTAGGTATTGGTATGGTGACGGGAGCAGGAAATTGGGAGCCTGTTGCTGAGGCCCTTTTAACAGAAGATATTTCCACTATTACCAATATGCGCGGTTTAATGTTCCGTAAATTTGCAGATCAAACGAAAAGCGATAGGCGTGCTCTTGCTGCTTGTATCATTACATCAAAACAGGAGTTAACGGTGTCTGAAGTTTACAAAATCAAACAACCAGCACTTGTTGCCGTTGGTTCATTAGATGAAATTGGCGGTGATGCAGAGCCATTGGCAGCCTTGTTGCCTTGTGGTAAAGCTTTATCAATTCCTGATCGAGATCATATGTTTGCTGTAGGCGATAAAGTTTATAAAAAAGGCGTTATCGATTTTCTTTCTCGTTATCCTATAAAATAAGAACTCTTCATAGCTTTTAGAATTTACAGAAATACCCAATATTTTTATTTCGTATAAATTGAAAAAAGCTTATTAAAAAATCTTTCTGTTGTGACATAAGTTTTTATAAAAAATGAAAAGAAAAATAAACTCTTATTAGCTTATTTTGTATATTTTCCAGAGACGTAATTCTTCTAAGATTAGATAATTATAATTTAAAGGTTATTAAAAAGAATTATTTTCGAATGATGTAATAAATATTTTTTGCTAAAAAATGTAGTTTTAAATAAAAAAATATTTTTATTTGTATTTTTTATAAAATAAACAAAATTATAAATTATTGATCAATTTATTTTTACGAATATGCGTTTTAAATACAGATGCTAAAATTGGAGATAAAGTAAAATTATTAAAAATATACAGTTTTTTTTTGCCATTTTTTAATCTATACGGGTATATTTAATAATGATAGACTCCTTTTGTAAACGTTCTTTATGAATGCATAAAGAACGTTGTGAATATATGTAATATTAAGTAAATATTCAGATTATGCTTTTTTACTGACGTTACAGAATCATAAGAGTGTCTTATTTGCACGACACGCAATTATTTTAATCGTTTCAAAAAACAGGAGAGCATAGTGAATGCTGATGAAATAAAAAAACTTGATAATTATTTTAAAAATATATTCCAAAACTCAGCATTGCAAGTCAGAGCACGGCCTAAAAAGAGTGATTCTTGTGAGGTTTATATGGGAGATGAGTTTTTAGGCATTATCTATCGAGATGAAGATGAAGATGAGCTCTCCTATAATTTCTCAATGGCTATATTAGATATTGATTTAGAAAATTGATTCGTTATTCATAGTTGAATGAAGTCTTTTTTATCCCATAAGATTTATATAAGTTTTAACGCTTTAAAACTCGTATGGTTATTTCGTGCAATAATAAGATGGTCATGGATAATAATTCCTAATGCATTTGCTGCATCTTTTAATCTATATGTCATTGTTATATCTGCATTAGAGGGGGTGGAATCGCCAGAAGGGTGATTGTGGACTAAGATAAGTCCTGATGCGGATAACTCTAAAGCTCGAGAAATAACTTCACGAGGATAAACAGGGGTATGATCAATGGTTCCAGTTTGTTGTACCTCATCAGCAAGTAAGCCGTTTTTCTTATCAAGAAACAAAATACGAAATTGTTCACGTGTTTCGTGAGCCATAACAGCTTTACAATACGCTAACACTTTATCCCATGATGAAAAAATATCGCGCTTAAACAATTGCGCACGAGCAAGACGTCCAGCAACATCTGAAATAATTTTTAAATCAACTGCAGTGGCGGGACCACATCCTGGAATTTCTTGAAGTCGGTGAATATCCGCTCCCAACACATCAGCTAATGAACCAAAACGTGCTATCAAATTTTTAGCTATGGGTTTTGTGTTTGCACGGGGTATTGTGCGAAAAAGCAATAATTCAAGATATTCATAATCTTCAATTGCATTTCCTTTTGACTTTAAATAGCGCTTCCGAAGACGTTCACGATGGCCTTGATAATGTTTATGAAGCTGTGCGTTTTTCTGAGGCTCTTCACTTTTTCTTTCTGATACTGGGGTGAGTGGAGAACTCGATGTTAATGCAAAGTGATTACTTTGAGTATCTTCCTTTTGATTTAATTTTTTAGCCATAACATCTCTACATTGCGTTAGGTATGCGAATTTGGAATATAAAAAATATTTTTAGGAGATTGTGTAAATATTTCATACCCTTCATTTGTAACACCAATTGTATGTTCATATTGTGCTGTCAGAGAGCGGTCACGGGTAACAGCAGTCCAACCGTCAGATAAAATCTTAACTTGTGGTTTACCAAGGTTAATCATAGGCTCAATTGTAAACATCATACCTTGTTTTAATTCAACTCCTTCTCCAGGGGTTCCATAATGGAGGATATTGGGAGCATCATGAAAAAGCTGGCCGATACCATGTCCGCAAAAATCTCTCACAATTGAACAGCGTTCAGATTCAGCATACTGTTGAATGGCTGCCCCAATATCACCTGTCGTTGCTCCAGGCTTAACGACAGCGATTCCTTGCATAAGACTTTCATAGGTTATTTTTAGCAAGCGTTCTGCTGCACGCCTAATTTTTCCAACAGGATACATTCGGCTTGAATCCCCATGCCAACCATCAAGGATAAAGGTTACATCAACATTTACAATATCACCTTCTTGCAAAGGTCTTTTATTGGGAATGCCATGGCAGACAACGTGATTGATAGATGTACAGCATGAATGGCTGTATCCATGATAATTTAGATCAGCAGGAAGTGCTCCTCGCTTAGCTCCAAAAATAAATACAAAATCATCTATTTCTTGCGTAGTAACGCCCGGCTTAATAATATCTGTAAGCGCATCAAGGCATTCTGCAGCAATACGACCAACTTCACGCATTTTAGCAAAAGCATAATCATCGAAAATGCGGATTTTTCCATTAAATTTTAAAGGGATTTTATTATATTCGATATACTCAGTCATTGTTTCTTCTATTTTCTATTTTTACTCTCTGAATCGGAAAAATGCCTTCTACACTTACATGACACTTTACAGCATAACATTCTACTCCTGATTTTAATGCTAAATCAAACTTACGTCCATAGAGTGGATCAAGATCATGACAAATTGTAAAAGCTGAGCAATCTTCTCGTTGAATAATATAAAGCATAGCAGCTCGTTTTCCTTGTTGTACAACTCCTACGAGCTCATCAAGGTGACGTGCACCACGTTTTGTTTCGCTATCAGGAAATTCTGCTAATCCTTTCTGACGAATAAAATGAACATTTTTGACTTCTAGGTAACAATCAGGAAGAATGTCATCACGTAAAAGAAAGTCAATTCGTGATTGTGTCCCATAGCGTTGTTCTTTTAAAATTGTTTTATATCCACTTAATTCTGGTAGTAATCCGTTTTGAATTGCTTCTAACGCAAGTTTATTGGGTAAAGAAGTATTAATGCCAACCAAAGTATTATCGGCTTCAATAATTTCTAATTGATAGGCATATTTTCGTTTGATGTTGTTATGATAAGAAAGCCAAATATTGGTGTTGAAAGCTGTTAATTCAAGCATTGATCCTGTATTAGGTACAGACACGGTGAGGACATGCTGATCATCTTGTTGAACATCCGCAAGAAAACGTTTATAACGACGGATAAGCTTTGCAGGAAAAAGTTTGGGAATAAAGTGCATATCCCTTTTTTAGGATTTATGATTTCATAATTCAACTGAGATTATGATTTACAGGGGCTGTTCCCTATTAAAAAAAGATAAAATTGATGTAAAAAACGCTACGATATCTTATATAAATTGTTATAAATTCCATCGTTCACTTTAATGGCTTTTAAAATTTATTATTAGGTTTAGAAACTATTATCTTTGAATGAAAAGATAGATTATCTATAATTTATTATTAAACAGCATTAGAGTATTGTGAAAAAGGTTTCGTAAAAACAGTGGAGAGGGAGATAGTTTAAGTGAAACTAGGTAAAATTGATGGCAGGAACGAATAGGAATCGTGAAAATTTAACAAATGGTCCCATTATTATTTTAGTTGAACCGCAGCTTCCTGAAAACATTGGTATGGTCGCAAGGGCAATGGCAAATTTTGGGCTTTCTAAGCTTCGATTAGTCAAACCTCGAGAAATGTTTCCAAATGAAAAAGCTAGAGCTGCTGCAAGTAAAGCTGATCATGTCATTAACAATGCTGTAATTTTTAACACATTGCGTGATTCAATTGCAGATTTACACTATGTTTTTGCCACAACAGCACGTGAAAGATGTGGATTTAAAACTGTAAAAAGTGCTGTCGAAGCAGCAAGCGTATTACGTCAGCGTGAAAGTATCGGACATAAGACCGGGATTGTCTTTGGAAGAGAGAGATGGGGACTAGAAAATGATGAAATCAGCCTTGTTGATGAAATTATTACTTTTCCAGTTAATCCTGCTTTTGCGTCACTTAATATTGCGCAAGCGGTTCTTTTAATGTCTTACGAATGGATGAAAACTGGTTTAGAGAATGTCAGCGATACGGCATTTCGTGCAGCAGAGATGGAACCTGCAAATAAAACAATATTCCATGGTTTTTTATCTCAGTTAGAAGAGGCTTTGAATATCCGTGGGTATTTTAGACCACCAGAACGTAAAGAAGTAATGCTTGCAAATTTGCGCTCTGTTTTTACGCGCGCTAACTTTAGTGAACCTGAGGTTCGTTTATTGCGAGGCATTATATCTTCTTTGGATCATTTTTCGCCACAATATCCACGGGGGAGTAGAGCACCGGAAGAGCGTGATCGTAAAAAAATTAAAAATAAGTGTGAAAACTAATGGATGAACGACCTGTTCTTTTTTTTGATAGCGGTATTGGTGGTTTAACAGTGTTCAGGGAAGCGCGTGTTCTTATCCCTGACATGCAATTTATCTATGTTGCTGATGATGCAGGATTTCCTTATGGAAATTGGAAAGAAAATATTTTGAAAGAGCGTATTTTGAAGATTTTTACAAATCTTTTAACACGTTACAATCCAGCTTTATGTGTGATTGCTTGCAACACTGTTTCTACACTGATGATAGCAGATTTACGACAGAATTTTCCTCATATCCCTTTTGTAGGAACGGTTCCTGCAATTAAATCAGCTGCTGAACAAACAAAATCTGGTTTTATTTCCGTATTAGCGACTCCTGGAACAGTTAAACGTGCTTATACAAATGAATTAATTAACTCTTTTGCTAGACAGTGTCATGTTCAGCTTGTAGGAAGTAAAAAGCTGGCTGGACTTGCTGAAGATTATTTACGGGAAAAATCTATCGATTCAGAAGAGTTAAGAAAAGAAATCCTGCCATGTTTTGTGGAAAAAAATGGACAATATACGGATGTTATTGTTTTAGCCTGCACACATTATCCTTTTTTGATTAATTTCTTTCGTGAACATGCTTTATGGTCCGTTGAGTGGATTGATCCGGCGAAAGCGATCGCCAAACATATCAGATCTTTATTACCATTGTCGGGAAAGATACACCATCAATATATAAAGAAATATCAAGATTTTGCGTTGTTGACATCGAAAAATATCACTTCTTTAACGGAGAATTTGTTTAAAGGATTTGGCTTAAAACTCATGAAAGGAGTTGACTTTGGGTTACGAGACCAATAATGATGATCTAGCTATTTTTTCAAGAAAATAGCATTAATTGACGTGTCCCGTGGATAACTTTGCATATTGATATGTTAAGGTATTCTGTCAGTCTTTAGTATTTAAAGGCAGAGGAGGGCGCGTTTCCTTGGGGTCTTAAGATCTCGTGTTTTATTTTATAAGGAAATGCGATGAGTAAACGCGAAACAACAAAGTATAAAATTGACCGTCGTATGGGAGAAAATATTTGGGGGCGTCCAAAATCTCCTGTCAATCGTCGTGATTATGGTCCAGGTCAGCATGGACAGCGTCGTAAAGGAAAACTTTCTGACTATGGGGTTCAGTTGCGCGCTAAACAGAAATTGAAAGGGTTTTATGGAGATATTTCAGAAAAACAATTTCATAAAACCTATGAAGAGGCAGCTCGTCGACGGGGCGATACTGGCGAAAATCTTATCGGTCTGTTAGAATCACGTTTGGATGCTGTTGTTTATCGTGCAAAATTCGTACCTACGATTTTTGCTTCTCGCCAATTTATCAATCACGGTCATGTTAATGTCAATGGGCGGCGCACAAACATTCAATCTTATCGTTGTAAACCAGGTGATGTTATTGAGGTTCGGGAAAAATCGAAACAACTTGTTTTAGTGTTAGAATCAGTGCAATTGGCAGAACGTGATGTCCCTGATTATATTGAAGCAGATCATAAACAGATGAAAGCAACCTTTACACGTATTCCTGCTTTTGCAGATGTTCCTTATGCTGTGCAAATGGAACCTAATTTGGTTGTTGAATTTTATTCTCGATAATTTTTCTGTAAGAGAAATTATTTCTCTCTTCTATTATGATAACTTCAAAATATTGTGTTATTCTTACAATATTTGAAGTTAATAAGTTCTTTTTGTAAATGGTTCTATATTAAGTTTATTGCTATGTTTTTATAGTCATAAATTTGTATAGTTCCATTTCTTTTTTATGTATCTAATTTATAAATTCAAAAAACATAAATGTAAGCTTGCTTTAATATTTGTTTTTATCTTTGCAAAACGAGCCGTTTATTGTGCAGGATATGGTATTATGAATGATGTTTCAGTTGAATATCAGGCAATAGAAGAAAACAAAGGGAGAGATGATCCTTTAATAAGCGAAGCAGATAATTGTCATCCAATGTTTCGTGTTGCTCCTTCAAGCGTAGAATTTAATAAATTGCGCAAACGACTTTTACGTCATATGCGACAAGCTTTGGATGATTTTTCTATGCTCTCTACAGGGAAAAAATGGCTTGTTGCTTTATCGGGTGGAAAAGACTCTTATGGTTTATTAGCGCTTCTTTTAGACTTAAAGTGGCGAGGTCTTTTATCCGTTGAAATTCTTGCCTGTAATCTTGATCAAGGGCAACCAGGATTTCCTAAGCATATTCTTCCAGATTTTTTAAGTTCTTATAAAATTCCATATCGTATTGAATATCAGGATACTTATTCCATTGTTACAGATAAATTGGCAGAGTCGCAGACATATTGTTCACTTTGTTCTCGATTACGACGTGGTAATCTCTATCGTATTGCACGTGAAGAGGGATGTTCTGCATTAGTTTTAGGTCATCATCGTGATGATGTTTTAGAAACATTTTTTATGAATTTGTTTCATGGTGGTCGATTAGCTGCTATGCCTGGAAAACTTAAAAATGATGAAGGAGATCTTTTTGTGTTACGTCCTCTTGTTTATGCTGCTGAGGAAGATATGGAAAAATTTTCTCAAGAAATGCAATTTCCAATTATTCCTTGTAATCTTTGCGGTAGTCAAGATGGATTACAACGTAATGCAATGAAAGAAATGCTGAAAAATATAGAAAGACAAATGCCAGGACGTAAAGATACGATGATTCGCGCTTTAACAAATGTACGCCCAAGTCATTTGCTTGATAAGAAATTCTTTGATTTTAAAACGTGTTAATAAAAATTAGATATTAAAAAAATAAGTTCAAAGAATTTACGATAAGATACTTATTTATAATGATAATTTATTGTTTTTTAATTTAAATACCGTCAGATTGTTTTGTTTCAAATTCTCTTATATTGCATCTATAAAAAACATCTGCCTGCATATCACAAAGGAAATTCTTGTGTGCATAAAACACTCTTGAAAAAAGTTTCCTTTCACTAACCAATGACTGTCGTAATATGAAAAATGGGAAAATAGTACGGTTGTCGATTTGCTCTTTTGTTAATTAAAAATGGTGAACCTTGTGGATTTTATTCTTTTGCGCCGCTGTCACCGCCATTTAAAGCTCATTTAAGGCATTAAATTAAGAGAATATATAACTGCTTTGTATTTTGGGAGTGTATAGCAAACATTCAGAGCAAGGATTGCTCGTAAATTCTCATGAAGTGAGCTATATAAGTGATCAAGTTCGATTGTGAGTAGCTGATCTTTTTATAAACCGATGCTAATAGAAATCTTCATCATTGAGGACAGGGAAGGAGTTAAATTTTTAAACTGCTATACCATAAAGGTCATAGGCATCCGATTGTTCGATTTTAACGGTGACAAATTCACCAACACGCAGTGGGCGTCGTGATGATATATGGACAACACCATCTATTTCTGGAGCATCGTACTGACTACGTCCTTTGGCAACTTTTCCTTGACTTTCATCGATAAGCACTCGGAGTCTTTTTCCAATTTTTTTCTTTAAAAGATGTGTAGAAATTTGTTGTTGTCTTGCCATAAAACGATGCCAGCGGTTTTCTTTCACCTCTTCAGGAATATTTTCTAATCCCAAATCATTTGCGGCAGCTCCTTTTACTTCTTCATATTTAAAGCACCCCGCGCGTTCAATTTTTGCTTCTTCTAGCCATTCTAGAAGTATATTAAAATCTTCATTCGTTTCACCAGGAAAACCAACGATAAATGTTGATCGCAAAGTAAGATCTGGACATATTTTCCGCCATTTTTCAATTCTACGATTTGTTTTTTCCATAAGTGCGGGACGCTTCATGTGATGCAAAACAGTCGGTGATGCATGCTGAAAAGGTATATCCAGATAAGGAAGAATTTTTTTTGCAGCCATAAGTTCGATAACTTCATCAACATGGGGATAAGGATAAACGTAATGCATACGTACCCAAATACCCATATCGCCTAGTTCACGACAAAGATCAAAGAATTTCGTTTTGATTGTACGATCTTTCCAAGAATTTTCGAGATATTTAAGATCAATACCATAAGCACTCGTATCTTGTGAAATAACCAAAAGTTCTTTTACACCCGCTTGCACGAGTTTTTCAGCTTCACGAAGAACATCGCTGATGGGACGTGAAGTGAGATCACCACGCAAAGTAGGGATGATACAAAAACTACACCGATTAGAGCATCCTTCAGAAATCTTTAAGTAGGCGTAATGGCGAGGTGTTAAACGAATACCTTGGGGAGGAACTAAATCAAGAAAAGGATCATGAACAGGAGGAATTGCTATATGAACAGCTTCTATAACGCTTTCATAAGCTTGCGGTTTTGTAATAGCCAATACATTAGGATATGTTTGGCGAATAGCATCAGGATCAGCACCAAGACACCCTGTTACAATAACTTTTCCATTTTTTTTAAGAGCTTCATCAATATTGGCTAATGATTCTCTCCTTGCCGAGTCAAGAAAACCACAGGTATTCACAATAACGACATCAGCTCCTTGATGTTGACGTGAAATATCATACCCTTCAGAGCGAAGGCGTGTAATAATTCGCTCAGAATCTACGAGTGCTTTTGGGCATCCGAGGGAGACAAAACTAATACGAGGTGCTACCATAATGATCCTACAATTACTATGAATGATTGAGTTACGCTTTTATTAACTTAAAAATAATGTTCTTTATTTTTATACCTATGCAATACAATCTGTTACAAAGTTATTTGATTTTTTTCTACAAAATTTTATATGTTTTTATGCATGCATACAATTTTGTCTTATTATATCGTAAAATTCCGTCATTGAGGATGATGATATAAGGCTGCTTCCTTCAAAGCATTTAAGTTCTTTTCAAAGTACGTGGTGAATATTTTAAAACTTACTTGTCAAGCCTTGCGTAAGAGAAGGACATGGAGGGGAAGGGGAAAGTGAAACCCGCTCGATAAGGATCTGGATTGTTTATAAACCTAATTGGGGGCATCCTTTGGCTGTGGAGAAGAAGTCAATTGCGTGTGGCACAATAAAAAAATGCTCAACAGTTTCTTACTGCGATATCTATCGCGTACTATAAGGTTTATTTTTTAATATTTTCGAATAAGACCGGTAAGTTTGCCTTGTATTTCTACACGCTCGGATTCGTATGTCCGTACTTCATAATGAGGATTTGCAGCTTCTAATGCAATAGAAGCTCCTTTGCGTCGATAACGTTTTAATGTGGCTTCTTTTTTATCAATAAACGCAACAATAATTTCACCTGTTATTGCTGTATTTTGACGTTTCACAATGATCGTATCTTTATCAAGGATACCAGCCTCCATCATAGAATCATCTTTAACTTCTAATGCGTAGTGCTCACCTGTATTAACCATATCGAGTGGAAGAGAAAGGCTGTTTATTTGTTGCAGTATAGCAGAGGCGGGTACGCTTGCAGAAATACGTCCCATAATAGGAATGGTGATATTTTTTTTTTCTTCTTCATCAAAGGGACTCAAACTTTTTGATATTTCTCTTTTCTTTCTTTCTATCATACTGGGAGAAATTTTACGTGCTAAAGAAAGGTTAAATGTTATTTTTTCAGGGAGTCGAATCACCTCCACAGCACGAGCACGATTGGGCAAGCGACGTATAAAACCTCGTTGTTCTAAGGCTATAATGAGCTTATGAATACCAGACTTTGAAGAAAGTTCTAATGCATTTTTCATTTCTTCAAAAGAAGGAGGAACACCAGTTTCTTTTATATGGTTATGAATAAACAAGAGTAGCTCATATTGTTTACATGTTAACATTCAATATTCCAATCAAAATAATAAAAATTAGTAAAGTAAAAATACATTTATATATAGCACTTTTACAATTTTTATCGCCAAATCAAAATTATTTTCTTTGTTTTTGATCTTATCAATTTAATAAATTAATATTTTTATTTATAGATATATTTAAATTGTTATTTATATACTGTATATATACATTAATATTAAATAATGTATAAATATACTTTATAGTTCTGACTGAATTATCCAATACTAAATTTTGTGACTAGTATTATCCTTTTCTTCTAAAAATATATCTACGTATTTTGTAAATTTTAATATAAAAAAGTTAACTAGAAGGCATTCTATATATTCAGAACACTTAAAATCATTTTGCATACTGCATATTATTTCTGCTTTTTTATTCTTAGTAAAATTATCTACAGCTCTAATAGTGAGCATAATTTATAGTCATTCGGGATATTTTCAATGAGACTAAATTTTGCTTCATATCTACTTTATTCTATAGGATAAATTGGCTTTCGTTATTATTCATTATACATGAACAAAAATCATACTCTCAAAGCCATTGTTGCTCATTGTTCCATTTTCAAGTCTAACGTGTCAACCGCTATATACTATTTTCATGACCCCTAATGTTGCGATAATTTTTGGTTATTAAAAGGAGGCATAAAAGGTATTTTCATTTCTTTTTTATAGTTTTATTCTCTCACTTATATCGGTCAAGAAAATGCTTTTTATTGTTTCAATATAAAAAAGATTTGAAATGAGAAAAACTTACATTATTTGAGACTTTTCACTCAAGTGAAAAATGATAAATTATTATAAATCAATATATTATCTTATAAAGCTGTATTCATATTTGAAAATTGAACACTAAGATATAAAAATAATATTATAATAAAAGGTATTTTTTCTTCTCTACCCATTATGCTCAACAACCCATGTGAGGGGAAGGGGGTATTTCTCATAATTTTAACGCTTCGAATCTATGCAATATTTTGCAGTGAAATTTTTCCTTTATTGAAACTTCAAAAAGAAGATTAAAGAGTACTTATACAATGATGAAGTAAAGGGGCGAAAACGGAAAATTATTGATAACTGAAGAAAATAATAATATTTTTTTTCAAAAGGTGTTGACCAAATGGAAAGTCAACCGTATGTTCCCTTCACTTTCTGCAAACTAGATAGTATGCAAACTAGATAGCTTGTGTGAGAGCGCGTAGCTCAGCTGGTAGAGCAACTGACTTTTAATCAGTAGGTCCAGGGTTCGAATCCCTGCGCGCTCACCAAATTTAAGTAATATCAATAGGCTATAAAAAATTTAAGAATCTTTTTTTGATTCTTTTTGAAGTTTTTATTGATTCTATTTTTATCAGCTGTTTTGGAATAGAGCGATGTTATGCTGTCTCCTTTCCAACAAAAAAGAGCTTTAAGCTTATGGATAGGGTTGTACCTGCGTTGGCAGCACATGTGGTTTCTAATTTTCTCAATCCATAGGTGTTTTTTTTAATATCCACTGCATTACATGATTCGCAAAACAGTTGCTAAAATCACCACTTATTCACACTTATATTATGAAATGAATTTTCTATAAGATGTTGATTTGTTTAACTTTTAATCTTTTTAATATCTACTAGACTACATTTATTTCGTATGAAAACCATAAAAAGATTAACAATACGTTAATTCCTTGGTAAAAGGGGCCAATTCAAGAGTGGTATATACGCGAGGGGAATCATTTAAAAACGTAAATTCTTCCGTTGCGTACAAAAGCGTGACGTGGTTTTTACAGTAGTACTTAACAGAAATAAGTGGACTGAATAGATGCCTTCAAATAGAAAAAAGAAAATTACTTTTATGATTAAACCAACACTTCAATTGTTTTCTATGATTGTCATTTCTCAGTCACTGGTATCTTGTTGCGCAAGCCAAACTATGAATTTTTCAATAAAAGATTCCTATCATAATAAACCAATTAACGTAAACACTTCTGTACTACCTCAACAAGTATCCAATAAGAAGAATCAATCAGAAGAAAAAAAGCGTGGACGAGTGATTATTGGTAAACCTTATCAAATAAAAGGAAAGTGGTATTATCCTCAAAGTGATCCAACTTATAAACGTGTTGGCGAAGCATCTTGGTATGGTTCAGATTTTCATGGACGTTTAACTGCCAATGGTGAAATTTATGACATGAATCTTTTGACTGCTGCTCATCCTACAATGCCTTTACCTAGCTATGCTCGTGTTACTAATTTAAAAAATGGATCTTCAATCGTTGTTAGAGTGAATGATCGCGGACCTTTTATGAAAGACAGAATCATTGATTTATCAAGGCAAGCTGCGACAATACTGGGGTATGTAGATAGGGGGGTCGCAGATGTTAAAGTAGAATATATTGCTGAAGCACCTGTTGGCTATTATGATGCTGCATATTTAATGTCCTCTTATACTCCTGGAAATGCTGCCCCATATTCATTAGCGTCGGAAAATGTTGCGAAAAAAAGAGAAACTGTTTTGTTAAAAGAGCAGCGCAATACAGGGAACAAAAAAGAATTAGCTAAAGCAGCTGCTGTTGAACAAGAACAACGTAATAAAACTGTTGCAGTTAAATTGCCAGAAATTGGTCCTATCATGGTTGATAAGCCGATACCATTCGATCAAGTTGCTTCTATAAATAAGCTAAACAAAAAAACAAAGGTTAATTGGCTACAACTATTTTAAGAAAAAATGCATTGATTTTTTATCTATATAATTTTTTAGTAAAAAAGGTAAGAAATTACGGATTTAGTGTAGGATTTTTATCTTAAAGCGCGTTGTCCTTTTCAAAAAGCGTGGTTGGGTTCTATCATTATAAGTTTAGTACGGACTTTCCACTCCATTGCTGGCCTATTCGTCGTTTTATGATATTGCTTGCTTAATAAAGCGTGTACTTTTCTTGCTGTAATAGCTTTTGCTGGACGAAGGTAGATTATTGTATAAGTCTGTTTTTGTAATCTCTAAAACAACTTGTACAATCGATTTGAGAGGAATAAAAAGCTTAACAAGTAAAAAAATATTTTCTTTTGATTCGTCCTTGTATCTTTCTAAAGTATCTACGGTAATATCTTATGAAAAGATTATGCATTATCTCATGCTTTTGTTTATCATGTTCTTTAATGGAGTAAGTTCCCTCACGAAAAACAGAGCGTCTCAAACAAAATACACTTACATTGCCAATTCATGGACTTATTTAAAAGAGACATACTTTAACACGCTACAAGCCTATTTTACGACAGCGCCTGTGAATGGTATAACTGTTAACGCCTTTAGATATCAGCATCTTTACACTTATGAAGATATAAATCGACACCATCATACACTTTGCAAGTCCCCAATGTTTTGTGCGATAATTCTTAACACTTGAGAGGTTGATAAGAAGTATTTTTACTCTCTTTTTTAATAATTTTTATCCATATACGAACCCTACTTATGACCCGTAAGTAAGCGATTTTTAATGAATTAAATATGAGAAGAGGGGATGAGAGAATCTTACAGTATCTTTGAGTTAGCTTCAATTTTAAAATGATAATTTATCATAACAAATCAAAATACTATCAATAAAAATATGAAAAAATCTTTTGTCTCTCATACATTTAAAATGTTAAACTGAACCTATATAGAAGATAAAAAACGTGTCATATTATTTTTTCTAAAGCTAAATGAAAATAAAATCTTTTTATGAGTTGTAAATAATTCCTCAATTTTCAGAAATCAAAAAGTTTTTTCCTATATAAGATTCTTTATGTTGATCTTTGGGATGGGAGGAGCAGCTATGTATACAGCATTAAGGATCTTATTGATATTATGGGGAGTATTGGCATTTGATACGTGGGGGAGAGCACAAGATTTTCAAACTCCCGCATACCAATTGTTATTACTCGATGATGATACAGAGACAGTACTCTATGAAAAACAAAGTGCTATTCCTTTTTTTCCTGCTTCATTAGTAAAATTGATGACAGCAGAAGTTGTATTTCATCAATTAAAAAAAGGATTATTAAAAAGTACGCAGAAATTTAAGGTCAGTGAAAATGCTTGGCGCAAGGGTGGAGCACCTTCTGGTACAACCACTATGTTTGCAAAGATAAAAACAGAAATCAGTGTTTCTGATCTGTTGCGTGGTTTAATTATTGTCAATGGAAATGATGCTGCTATTATTCTTGCTGAAGGAATATCAGGACATGAAGATCATTTTGTAAAACTGATGAATCAGCGCGCAAAAATGATTGGATTATCTCAGAGTCATTTTGTTAATGCAACAGGGCTACCCGAAGAGGGACAATTTGTAACTGTGCGTGATATGATTATATTAGCACGTCATATTGTTCAGGAATATCCGGATTATTATGCACTTTATTGTGAGTCTCATTTTACATGGAATAATATTTTTCAACGTAACAAAAACCCTCTTATTTCTAAGGAAATTGGTGTAGAAGGATTTGGTTTTGGTTACAGTGAAAAAGAAGGTTTTTCAATGGTTGCCACTATTTCTAAAAATCATCGACGTCTTTTTTTAGCAATCAATGGTTTGCAAGATGGTAAAAAATATACAAAAGAAATAGAACGCATTCTTCAATGGGGAATGACGGCTTTTGATCTCAAAACGATTTTCAGAAAAGGAGAAATAGTTGGTCGTGCTGCTGTTTATGGTGGTAAGAAAAATTTTGTTCCACTCATTGTTAAAACACCAATAAGTTTTATGCTTTCGAATGAAAAAAAAGTAAATGTTAAAGCAAAAATTAAATATCATGGTCCATTGAAAGCTCCCATCGTTTCTGGGCAATCAGTTGGCGTTATTCAAATTTTAGAAGATAAAAAGGTTCTTCTGGAAAAACCAGTTTTTGCCGGAATGAATGTTTGGGAAGGAAGTTTCTTTGCAAAAGTAAAAAATGCATTCTATGAAATAACAATTGGATGGTTACGGAAATATTTATAGTTACGCGCTAATAAGGTTAAGATCATACGTGTCAGGTTATTTTATTACATTCGAAGGAGGGGACGGGGTAGGGAAAACGGTGCAGATTTCTTTACTTGCTGAGTCTCTCTCTCACCAAGGTTATGATGTTGTCACAACACGAGAACCAGGAGGAACGCCAGGAGCAGAAGCAATCCGGCATATTTTGTTGTCGGGGCAGGCGCGACAGTATGGACCGTTGATTGAAGCTGTTTTGTTTACAGCTGCACGTGTCGACCATGTTACTGAGGTTATCGCACCTTCTTTGCAAAAAGGTAAAATCGTTTTATGTGACCGCTTTATTGATTCTACACGCGTTTATCAAGGACTCAATAATAGAGTCAGTTCTTCTTTTCTTTCTGTTTTAGAGTGTATTGCGCTCAATGGTATTTTGCCTCATTTAACATTTTTATTAGATATGCCAGCAATGTGTGGTATGAAGCGTGCAAATTTGCGAAGAAAAAAAACAGAAGAAATTGATTATTTTGAAAAAGATCAGTTGGAAATTCAAGAACAAAGGCGTCAGGCTTTTCTTCAATTGGCCAAACAAGAACCCCATAGATTTCGAGTCATTGATGCCACTGGCTCAGTAGAAGCTATTGCTCATCAAATAAAAAATATTTGTCATCAGGTATTGTTGGATCAGCTTTCATGAGTAATTTAAATACCTTACGCCAATATGATGATATTGATACAATTTTATCACCATCCCAGAACAATGTTATCTTTGGTCATGAGGATGTGCGTCATTTTTTGACACAAATGCTTAAAGAAGAGCGTTTGCATCATGCATTATTATTTGAAGGAGAATATGGGATTGGAAAGGCTACATTAGCCTTTCATCTTGCTTGGAACATTTTAAGTTTTCAACAGAGTGCTTTCTTGAAACCCGATCCTTATTCTACCCCATGGCGCCAAATTACACAAGGAAGTCACCCTGGTCTTTTGTATATTTCACGTCGATTTGATGTGAAAACGCAAAAGTTTAAAACAGGAATACTCGTTGATGATATCCGTGATATTATGCATTTTTTAAGCCGAACATCACAAGATAATGGATGGCGTATTGTTATTATTGATTCTGCAGATGATATGAATAGAAATGCAGCGAATGCAATTCTCAAAATACTTGAAGAACCACCTACAAAAACGTTATTTGTTATTATCGCACATTCTTCAGGAAAATTGCTTCCAACAATCCATTCACGGTGTCAAAAAATTTCTTTTCGTCCGTTGAATAACGATGAAATGAAAAAAGTTATTATACATATTTTCGCCGATCAGGATTTACCTGATGAAAAAACAATTGAAATGATTATTAAAAAATCTAAAGGAAGCCCTCGAAAAGCCGCTTTACTTATTTGCCATGGCGGTCTTGAAATTATTAAAACAATTGATGCTCTCCTAGAGAAACCTGTTTGTAACGCAACAATTGTACATACTCTTGCACAAACATTTTCATCTACTTCTTCTACATTCCAATTTCAACAATTTTGTGATGAAATTCTTAATAAAATTCAAAAAAAAGCTATCATGCTCGTTGAAAAGGGAGACTTATTTCTCTCAAAAAAATATGCGGAAAAATGGCAGGAGATTCATCAAGAAATAGAGGAAATACAACTGTTTAATCTCGATAAAAAGCAGTTTGTTATTAACTTACTTTTTAAAGTTCATAAGATCATTCATGAGAATTAGTTTTTCCGTGACAATGCGATGAACAAGCGTTATGTCATTATATCTTCTATTTATAGCGTTTTACAACGAGTATGACATGCGTGACACATATTACATAACAACTCCCATTTTTTATCCTAATGGTGCTCCACATATTGGACATGCTTATAGTGCCATTGCAAGCGATGTTTTAGCCCGCTTTCAACGGTTAAACGGAAAAAATGTATTTTTTCTTTCTGGTACAGATGAGCATGGTCTCAAGATGCAACAAACAGCAGCTGCATTAGGCATGACACCTCAGCAACTTGCAGATCGTAATAGTGCGGTGTTTCAAAAAATGCTTGCAGTATTAAATTGTTCTAACGATGATTTTATCCGTACGACAGAAGAACGCCATTATCAAGCTTGTCAAGAAATTTGGAAAAAGATGGAAGCAAATGGCGATATTTATCTCGGTCGTTATACGGGGTGGTATTCGGTTCGCCAAGAAGCCTATTATGAAGAAAAAGATACGGAAATTGGAGCAGACAACATCCGTCGTGAGAAAGAATTAGGCTCTCCAGTTGAATGGAATGAAGAAGAAAGTTATTTTTTTAGACTTTCTCATTATGAAAAGGCTCTTCTTGAATATTATGAAAAACATCCTGATTTTATTGCTCCATTTGAGCGGCGTAATGAAATTATAAGTTTTATCAAATCAGGTTTAAAAGATATCTCTATTTCACGCGCAAGTTTTAACTGGGGAATTGCTGTTCCTGAGAATCCAAAGCACGTGATGTATGTCTGGGTTGATGCGCTTACAAATTATCTATCAGCAATAGGTTTTTTCAATGAAAATTCAAAAAAACGTGATTTTTGGCCTGCAAATACGCATATTATTGGTAAGGATATTATTCGTTTTCATGCAGTCTATTGGCCGGCATTTTTAATGTCTGCTGGAATTGAATTGCCTAAAAATATTTTTGCACATGGTTTTTTACTTAATCGTGGTGCAAAAATGTCAAAATCTATTGGAAATGTCGTTGATCCTTTTGAAATGGTTGATCATTATGGTCTTGATCAGGTCCGTTATTTCCTTCTCCGTGAAGTGCCATTCGGACAAGATGGTAGTTATAGTCATGAAAGCCTTGTGAACCGTATTAATGCTGATCTTGCTAACGATCTTGGTAATTTAGCACAGCGCTGTTTGTCTATGATTGCCAAAAATTGTAATGCACAAGTCCCGAAACCAGCTTCATTTTTAGCTCAAGATAAACAGCTTTTAGAACAATCTCTTCAAGTACTTGAAACTGTACACCAAACTATGTGTTCTTATAGTATGCATTTAGCACTTTCAGCTATTTTTTCAATTGTAGCAGATGCCAATCGTTATTTTGCCAACGAACAACCTTGGAGTTTACGTAAAAATGATCGAGAGCGATTTTCTACAGTTCTTTATATAACTGTAGAAATCTTGCGGAGAATAGGAATTATGCTTTTGCCTTTCATCCCCCAATCAGCTGCGAAACTTCTTGATAGCCTTGCGGTTGCTGAAGATGATCGGTTATTGTATCATATAAGTCATTCAAAAATTCAAGAAGGGCTTAATCTTCCACCACCAGAACCAATTTTTCCTCGTTATATCTTGAAGAAAGAAGACACTCATCATGTTGATTGATACACATTGTCATCTTGATTTTGAAGACTTTTCACAAGATTTGGATAATGTTATCCAACGGGCTTTAGATGCTGACGTTAAACGTATGATAACAATTTCAACCCATGTTCATAAGTTAGATAAACTGTTAGCCATTGCGCAAAGCTATGATCAAGTCTTTTGTTCCGTTGGAACACACCCCAATCACGCGCATGAAGAACAAAATATTACAGCGGAAAAGCTTATACAGCTCTCGAATCACCCTAAAATTGTTGCGTTTGGGGAAGGGGGCCTTGATTATCATTATGATTACTCTACACCAGAAGAGCAAAAGAAAGTTTTTCAAGAACATATCATTGCTTCTCGAGAAACACAGATTCCTCTTGTTATACATTCACGCAATGCCGATATCGATATGGAGAAAATATTACGTGAACAGATAAAAGAAGGAGCTTTTCCCTTTATCCTTCATTGTTATTCGTCTGGAATGCAACTTGCTCGTGCTGGAATTGAACTTGGTGGTTATATTTCTTTTTCGGGTATTCTTACTTTTAAAAACGCACTTGAAATCCGTGAAATAGCAAAAATTGTGCCCCATGAGCATTTGTTAGTGGAAACAGATGCTCCATTCTTAGCACCTAATCCCCATCGGGGCAAAACAAATGAACCATCTTTTGTATGTTATACAGCAGCTGTTTTGGCTGAAACAATTGGCTTAAGCATTGAAGAAATAGCTCAAATAACAACGCGTAATGCTTTTCGTTTATTTAGCAAAATGAAATAAGGCAAAAGATATGTGTGATCAATACCGATTTACAATATTAGGTTGTGGTCCTTCTCCAGGAGTGCCAAGACCTAATGGTGATTGGGGAACATGTGATCCGAATAACCCTAAAAATAAACGCTACAGAAGTTCTTTATTAGTTGAACGTATTAAACCTTCTGGAGACAAAACAACGATCGTTATTGATACAGGTCCAGATTTTCGCTCACAAATGATCGATGCGCGTGTAAGCCATCTTGATGCTGCTCTTTACACGCATTCTCATGCAGACCATATCCACGGTATTGATGATTTACGCAGCTATGCACTTGCACAAAAACGTTTAATAGATATCTATGCCGACAGATTTACACTAGAGCATCTCAAAAGTGCTTTTGGATATTGTTTTCAAACTCTAAAAGATTCATCTTATTCTCCCATTTTAAAAGAACATCTTATCAATGAAGATAGCCAATTTATTATTCAGGGGCAGGGCGGAGAAATAAGTGTCAATACACATTTACAACACCACGGAAACATTCATTCCTTAGGTTTTCGGATTGGGAATGTTGCCTATTGTACGGATGTTAGTAAATTTCCTGAAAAAACTTTATCCAAATTAATGGATTTAGATGTTCTCATCATTGAAGCTCTTCAATTTAAATCCCATCCGAGTCATTTTTCTGTTGATCAAGCATTACAGTGGATAGAATATTTAAAGCCAAAACAAGCAATACTCACACATATGGACAGATCGCTGGATTACAATAAGGTAATAAATTACGTTCCATCCTATGTAAAACCTGCATATCAAGGTCTTACTTTTGAAACAGATGCGTAAGCTTATTATGCGCAATATTTTAAGTTAAATAAAACACTTTTAAATTTATCCTTTATTTTATTTCATTTTTGACATATTTAGTGTTTTTATGTCAAAAATGAGGCTTTTATGTATAAGAATTTTAAGCGGGGTGTATGTATTGTGGTTTTAGCGGTTTCCTTGACAGCATGTGGGGGGCGTTTAGAAAAAAAATATTGCAACGACAACATTACATGACGGATCAATGAATTGTGCCGATATTCAACGGGAGTTTTTTGCTAATAAACGTCAGATTAATGATACAATTACAGAGCGTTCTAAAGCAAGAAATAAAAACGTGGCTTTAGCAGCGGTAAGTGTTGTATTTGTACCTGCTTTGTTTTTAATGAAATTTCGGCTTTAAATAATCGTAATGCTGTTTTAAGTGATCTTGCACGTATGAAGCGTTGTAAAATAGTACAGTAATTTTTCTTAATTTTTGGTCTTTAAGGTATATACCTTAAAGACCAAATTTTATTTTATATGATGATGTTTTAAAGTAGGGTTTTCTTTATCATATTATCGCATAATATATATTATGGAACTTTATGAGGAAGTATAACTAGCATCAGCGTTTTGAGGAACGAAGCTTTAAAATGAGCTACTTAAGTTAACTAAGATCGAAAATCGAGCCTGTTATTCTGGCTCGAAAATTTTAATCACAATGTTTTTTTATTTTTTACTCTTTTAAAAAAAATAATTACAATTTGTAGTACTATAAAAGCTAAAAACAATATTCCATGAAATAATGGTACAAATGGCTGATAAATAAAATCGGAATAATATATTGTTATTGCTTCAATCAACGCTGCAATACACCACACAATGATACCCCATAGTGAATACATCCAAAGTCCAACTAAGGCAATAGGATAGAGAATAGCCAATATAGCTGATGTAAATTGCCACTGCCAAGGCATAAGATCAAAACGCCATAGAATACCTGGAAAAACACCAACAAGGCGTATCCAATAACAAATACCTAGAACTAAGCAAATAAGTGCCAAAAAACGTAAGTAACAGTTATAGATTAAATTGATTTTTGAAATCTGTTTGTGAGAATTATTTTTCACAATAATAACTCTTGTTCAACAGGTTGGAAGTAAGAATCTACCATTTCATCTGTCACATTTGAAAGTTTATCTGGTTGCCATTGAGGTCTTTTATCCTTATCGATTAACATAGCACGTATACCTTCATAAAAATCATGTGAATGAAGCATATGATACGCTATGCGGTTTTCAATTTTCATACAATCTTCCAACGTTTGAGATGAATTTTGTTTCATTTGTTTCCAGATAACTTTTAAACTTGTCGGAGAACGTGACTGCAAAATATCATAACATTCTTTAGCAAATAAAACATCTTCATTGCTTTTTTTATGTAGCAACTCAAGACATTCTTCTAAGGTATGGGCACTAAAACAAGTGTTAATAATACAACGTATTTCATGACTTGTTTCATAGTCTTTTGTAATTGCTCGCTCGTTTAAAGCTAAAGTAGGATCTCCTTGCTCAATAACAGCTTTTCTAATCATATCGAATTCAGTTTCAGCAACGGCGTGTGTTGCTAATCCTAAATTTAAGCAATCTCCCCACTTTATACATGCGCCCGTTAATGCAAGATAGATACCAAAATGATTGGGAAGAGATGGTAAGAAAAAACTTGCACCTACATCTGGAAAAAATCCAATCGCACCTTCTGGCATAGCAAAAACTGTATTTTCTGTAACAATTCGATGCGAGCCATAGAGAGAAATACCTACCCCACCTCCCATCCAAATACCGTTTAAGAAAGAAATGTAGGGCTTTGAAAAATGTTTGATATAAGCATTTAAACTATATTCATTCCTAAAGTATTGACAAGAAGCAGTACTTTTCCCCATATGATAGATTTCTACAACATCTCCACCAGCACAAAAAGCACGCCCCTCCCCTTCAATTAAGACACAAAAAACATTATCATCTATTTCCCATGTTCTGAGAGCTTTTTTTAAAGCTGAAACCATTCGTTGATTAAGAGCGTTTAATGCTGAAGGACGTGTGAGCTTTATAATACCAGCACGCCCTTCTTTCGTAAAAGAAATATCATCATCTGCTCCAAAATTAATTTGCATCTCACACCCTTCTTAAAACAATTATTTCATTGTTTTTTTTATACTTTTTTCCCCAAGTTTAGGAAATGTTTGCATGATTGCGCCAATACAATATATATAAATTCCTGTTACCGAAATTCCTATTTTAACCCAATAGGGAGCCTCTAGTTGATAAAAGAAGGCAGAAACACCAAAAAAACACCATAAGAGAAAAATGGGAAAATTAATTCTACGTAAACGAAGGACTCTTACTGGATGAATAAAATAAATTGGCAAAAAAGATATAATCGCCGATAAAACAATAATGATAAAAGTAATCCACTCTCCTGGTCTGACGACAAAAAGCGTAAAAATCATCATATTCCAAACAACAGGAAATCCTTTAAAAAAGTTTTCTTTGGTTTTCATACTAGTATCTGCATAATAAATAGCAGATGAAATAACAATAATTGCACTCAATGAAAATGATAACCCTACCCCCATGAAACCACTTTGATAGAGTGCAAAGGCAGGAATTAAGACATAAGTCACGTAATCAATAATATTATCTAACAGCTCTCCAGACCATGTTGGAAGAACGTATTTAACATCAAGTTTGCGTGCAATTGGTCCATCTATACCATCAACGAGAAGAGCAAGCCCAAGCCAACAGAACATAGCTGTCCATTCTTTTTGAGAGGCTGATATAAGAGAAAGAAACGCTAAAAATGATCCCGAAGCTGTCAGTAAATGAACGGAAAAGGCCTTTGCTTGTGGCATTGTTACTTTTTTATGGCGTAATAATTTAGCATTTGTTTTGATTTTCTTTGTTAATTTACGTTTCAAGGTTTTCTTATCCTCGTTTTTAAAGTCTTCAACCATCTATCAATACGCCATTTTTTAACGATGATATAACTCAGCATTTAAAAAAATCATAAAAAGGTTA
Source organism: Bartonella sp. AA81SXKL (assembly GCF_042196945.1). Taxonomy (NCBI): domain Bacteria; kingdom Pseudomonadati; phylum Pseudomonadota; class Alphaproteobacteria; order Hyphomicrobiales; family Bartonellaceae; genus Bartonella; species Bartonella sp. AA81SXKL. The sequence continues at coordinate 60,404 of NZ_JBHIRH010000006.1, forward strand.
CTTTTTTATATCGCATTATTTATTACATACTATAATAATAGAAGAGCTTCATATAATAAAAAGAGAGAGATCATTTGGAAATGTTAAAATATTTTCTCAATGAATAAAGGTTCAAATCGTTGTGATATTTGAAAAGGAAGAGCATAAAGATATTGCTGTTATTGGTGCAGGTCCTGTCGGAATGTTAGCCGCGCTGAGTCTTGCACAGAAGGGGTTTTCTGTTTTTCTTGTTGGGCCCCCTGCTCATACAGATGAGTTACGGACAACGGCTCTTATGATGCCCGCAATACGCACGCTTCAAAAACTCAATATTTGGGATAATCTTCAAAAACATGCAGCTGCTTTATCGTCCATGAGAATTATAGATATAACTTCTAGAATTGTGCATGCTCCTACGGTGCATTTTTCTTCTACTGAAATTGGCGAAAAAGCTTTTGGCTATAATATACCTAATGTAAAATTGAACAGTGCTTTAGTCGACGCTGTTACACATACGCCCAATATTATAAGATTTGTTTCTGCTGCCAAATCTGTTCATCACACAAAAAACCATGTATGCATTACTCTTGCTGATCATAGAATTATTCAAGCACCACTTGTTGTTGCAGCTGATGGACGTCACTCTCTTACACGTGCCGCAGCAGGGATAAGTGTGAAACAGTGGAATTATCCACAAAAAGCACTTGTTCTCAACTTTTCTCATGAGTTTTCTCATCAAAATACATCAACTGAATTTCATACAGAACACGGTCCATTTACACAGGTTCCACTACCAGGACGAAGATCTAGTCTTGTATGGGTTGTTCATCCTTCCCGCGCTGAGGAATTATTAAATATAGAACCAAAAACAATTGCAAAAATGATCGAAAACCAAATGCAATCAATGCTTGGAAAGCTAAGCTTAGAAACATCAATTCAAGCATGGCCGATTTTCGGACTTCTTTCTCATCATTTTGCTGCTAATCGAACAATTTTAGTGGGTGAAGCCGCTCATGTTTTTCCCCCTATTGGAGCACAGGGATTGAATTTAGGATTCCGTGATGTCCAAACTTTAATTGATATTTTACCCAATAAAATATCCAATTCTAACTCTGAAATGATTGTTGCACATTATAACAAATGCCGCAAACCAGATATATTAATCCGAAGTGGAGCTGTTCATACACTGAACTCTGCCCTACTTTCTCATATGTTGCCTGTTCATATCATACGAAGCATTGGGCTTGGTTTGTTGCATAGTTTCCCACCATTACGTAATTTATTTATGCGCGAAGGAATGTATCCCGGTTATGGATTTAAGGAAATTATGCAAATATTTCCAACAAAATCATCAAAACAGCTCTACTAAGCAATAATGGATAATAACGTAAAATAATAAATAATAAATTGCATTTTGCAATCATATCTATTACTGATATAAAAAATATTTTTGTTCTTTATAAGAAGTAACAAATTATATTAAAATAATTAATTATATTTATTTGATTTATTTATAATAATAACATGTTATAATTAATATAACTGTAAATTATTTTTTATTAAAAATTATTATATATATTTAGTATGTTGATATGAAATAAGAGAAAACTGAATTATATACTACAAATTAAATTATAAAGATATCTTGCTAAATCATAGCTGTTAAATTTAGCACTATAAAGAAAATGAAAAATAATACCGTTTTGAAAAAGTTATTTTATAAAATTAATTTTAATAAGAAAATAAATAATAAAAAAACAGTTTTATTTAATCAATATATTTTCAAAAATTTTTATTGTTAAGTATAATATTAAAAATAAAATCATCTTTGGAACCTGTTAGTAACACAGAGGTTAATGAAGTGTTGTTTCAACAAATGGTAACAAGATGACACTAAATAATTTTTTGAAATTAAGTACTTTTTTTATAATGATTGCATGTGTCTCGTTGATAGTCACGACTTCAATAAGTGAAGTTTTTCACCTTCCTTATTGTCAAACCTTTACCTATAGCTCTACTCAAAAGGTCACTAAAATAGGTCAGAACTCATTTACTGCTTCACAAGTTAAAAATTGTCTTATGCAAAATGGTTTTGAGAATATTAAACGATTGCGCTTAGATGACAATGGTATCTGGCGTGCTTTAGTAAAATTTAAAAAGTCCCATTTTTTCGTATCCGTTGACTATTCAGGAACAGTTAGCATTCAAAATGAAAGAAAAGAATATGATTGATTTAAAAACTTACAGCAACGTTTCTTTTCACAGCTGTAAGAAAAAAAAATTAAAAAAGTGCTACCATTCTATTAAAGAATTTGCTTTCATTGGCGGTTTAAATGGTAGCATATCAGGAGCTATCGCGGCAACTCTTGCAGCTTATGGTTATATTGCTCTTCCAGGATTTGGTCCAGTTATCGCAATGGGTATAGGAGTAGCACTTTCTTCCGGAATAATAATAGGAGCACTGATAGGATCAGGAATGGGAGGGAGTGTCGGTATATGCTGTATTTTATTGGGAAATTTATATGAATCATAATAATTTTTTCTCTTATAAATTACATAATGCATAGAAATTTCTCGTCATTTTTTCTATGAAAAACAATTAAATCATCAACAAATTATATGTTCTTTTTTTGATGAAACGATTATCATATTATAAATGAAATAACATCTAACTTACTAAAATTCCTTATTTAATTTCTTATTATACCTCAAAAAGTAGATTTTTTAAAAACATCTCTTGAAGAAATGTAAGTGAGATATAATTATCCATCCATAAAAGCTGTATTTTTTATAGATCAAAAAATAAAAGTTATGTTCAGAAATATATATAAACATACTTTAATTTATTTGCTCTTTATAAAAACTAATATTTCTATGTAAATTATTTTTCTTAAAGTTCAATTTAAGACAATTATATAACATATAAGTAGTATAGATTATTATTTATAGATAATAATCTATTTAAAGATAAGTATAAAGGTACTTCATGAAAAAAATATTATTATCATTATTGTTTTTTATGGCATTTTTAATTCATAAAAATTCTGCATTAGCACTATCAAAACAAGTAAATATTTATAAATTAGAAGATAACAATTCCAAAAAGGCTATTGGTAGCATTAAAATTGAAGAAACCACATACGGTTTGATTTTCATCCCTAATTTATCTACTTTATCAGAAGGAATGCATGGTTTTCATGTACATGTAAATCCTTTATGTGATACAAAAGATGGTATAATTGGTGGAAGCGCAGGTGGACATTATGATCCGGAACATACCGGAAAACATTTAGGACCTTATAATGTCAATGGTCATCTTGGTGATTTACCAGCACTTTATGTTGATAAGCAGGGATATGCCATAATGAGCGTTCTTGCTCCACGATTAAAAAAAATCTCTGAAATTAAAGGGCGCTCTTTAGTCATTCATTTAGGGGCTGATAATCAATCAGATAAACCATTACCGCTTGGCGGAGGTGGAGCACGTTTAGCGTGCGGTATTATTGAAAAATAAAGAGAGTATTGTGGCAGACTGCGACAGTACACACTCCCTTTACCATAAGGTGTGAGAGAAATTTATTTTTTTAATCTATTTCAAGAAATTGAGTAAACTATGTGAATATTTTATAAAATTAATGTTTTTTTGAATGTTTACTTCGGATAACAAAAAGCTTAATAATCATCAAAATGAACAGTAATGGAAATTAAAGAAATAGTAGTGTAAATTCTCCGTAAGAAGACTTCAATATGAGGAAGTAATATTTTCCATGCTTGATGTAAACAAAGCAAAAAAGTCGAATTTCACCCTCTATAATAGCAAATTTATAATAAATTATAATCATTAAGTCTAGTATCTAATGGAATCACGCTCAATGCACAAAATAGAACAGGACTAAAACAGAATTTTTACTCTTCCCCTACTCAACCCTACTCATGAGGTACGTGAGAAAAATTTTAATTGATACAATATCAATATAATAAGTCAAACAAAATAGTTAGAGTAATTTTTCATCACTCTGAAAAAAGGCTTTTAAACAATAGAGTCTTTTTAAAAATACCCCTTATAGATACATATGATCCCAATCTAGTGGACGCATCTCACCAGTTTGATAAAATTGACGAATGAGCTTAATATAATCAAGAAAATCTTTGTTTTCCTCCACTAATCTATTAGCAGTATCCCAATCAATATCACTACGTTCTTTGGCAGGAATTAAGATCTCACTCTCGGAAGAGTTTTCCTTATTAAGTCTTATAAATCCAATTCCATGCAAACTTGAAAGCATCCGAAGCTCTTTTAATGTATCAACTCCTTCAATTTCACTAGCAACTAAATAACTCAAATTAGCCCATGAAGAATTACTAACTGTTTGAAAAAATGCTTTTCGTAAATTTGAACGATTGATGAGAATTTTTACTTCAAAAGACCAAAGCTTTGTCTTTTTATCAAAATATTGCAAAACACAGTCTTTGATTTCACGATTCCATTCCTTGCTTAAATCTTGCATCCCTACGAGATCTGGATAAAGCCATTTATTTCCGCCTGCACCATGTTTATTACGAGAACATTTCTCATTAATGCGTTTGCTATAAACTGCAAGTTCTGACCATAAAAATTTAGATAATAACGGATAAAGATCATGCTCTTTAACAGAGCCATCTTCTGTTCTACTCTTTGCTTTGTCCTCTATTGCATCAATTTCAGCACTATCTGTTTGTTTAGTAAAATAATATTGTCGCGGTCGTCCTTCAGTGGTTTTAATTTCTGGATAACGCTTTTGTAATTGAGGGCGCTGCGATCCTATTTCAGCAACAATTTGCTGAATAAGAGCTGCATCACTATTAAGGGGATTGATTATCGCCGTTGAATGCTTTTGTTTTTGACGGCATTTTTCTGGGTAATTTTCAAATATCCATTGAGCAATTTCTCGAGCTGTAAACTTTTTTGTCGGGTTTTTCTTTAAAAAATTAAAAACAGTGTTTGTTAAATTTAAAGTCATATGAAAAACTCCCCCTTTTATCCTCTGGGTATTTCATTATATTCAGGCGTTTTAAATGAAAGAACAATAAACTGTTTAAGTTTTTTAAAAAAAGAACATTTATTAAATTACTCAATAAAATTAAAATATTTTTTTAATTTATAACTATAACTCAAAGATCTTTTCACATAACGAAAATAAGATTGTACTTTTATAAAAAATTGTAAATGTACTACAAATCACCATAAAAAAGCATAATCTTGTGTAACTTTTCTATACATTTTTCCTTTTATTTTAACGTCGTTAGAAAAAAGTTAAGAGCTCTCAAGTATAGATTCTGAAATGGTAAACTCCGCACACAAACCTTCAAAACTACTATTTGCTTTAATAACATCATGGGGAATAAGAACATAATACCATTTTTTATCGCCATAAGTCGCCGCATAGCGCGTTGCATGACAACACCATTGAACTGCAGCTTCTCTCTTTTTTAAAACAATAGGATTTTGCATTTCAGAGGCTTTTTTAGGCTCACAAAGATATTTGGCATCCTTCGTTTCTACAACAAAGTCTGGTTCATAGATTGATCCTTTATCATATTCTATCTTGAAAAAACCTCGAGCGGGTTTCATCCATTTCAAGACTTGTGCATCATCCTCTAATATTTGAGCAAATCGTAATTCCCCTTCTACTGAATCAAACTTTTGTAAAGGATAACAGCATTTTCTAAAGCCGCTGAATACAAGTTTTTTAATATCACTTTTAATGGCAGGAATATTACGAAAATCAAGAGGAGACATCCCTTGCGGTAACACATAATGGATAGGTGATAAAGCTGTAAAACCCCGTGTAACTTTAACCGCATAATCTTTTTGCGTTTCCCATTGATGTTCTCTTAATTGCGCAACAATAAAACTAGTAAGCTTGTGCTGATAGTGAATTAATACGTTCTCAACAGCTGTATCATTGGGTAAATAAGATCGGAAATGTTCTACCATCTGACTAGCTAATTTTCGTAATAAGAGCGTATGGTTATCATAATCGACAAAGTCATTATCAATCAAACCACGAATGATGTAGTTTTCAAGATAAGGCTCTTTGACATATTCATTCTTAGATGTGAGAAAAATGCTTTTATGGGTACGCAATTCTCGAATTAAAAGTTCTTTACTAACAGGTTGAAAATTTAAGCTTTCTAGATTTTTTAAATCAAAGTCATAAAAACCATAAGTAACATCACGCAAAGGTATGAGTATAATATTTGGAATATCTATTATCAGTTCTGTTAATTGTTTTGTCAGAATTGTCACCACTTTTGATACAAGAGACTTTTGTGATGAAGGCTTAATATTCATAACTTTATTAGCAATTTTTTCTTGTATCTGTGCAGAACAAAGCATTTGAGAACTTGGCAATTTATCATTCTCTTTGATAAGATCCCACGCGATCGCTGCAATATCTTGCTCTTCAGGTGTTAATGTAGGGGAATCTGTATGACGTAATATGATACCTTGTAAATCAGAAGATGCTCCATTTATATCGGAATTACGTATTACCATCGTTTGCATCAATAAAGCTTCTACTTGACTTGGAACTGTCACTATATCGGTCTTTTCAAAGGGGATATTCCCTCCTGTTCCAATCTCAATATGCTTTTTTATAATTGAGTTTGGATCGTTTGCACGATCAATAATATCTTGAAAACGATCATGCGCAATAATTGTTAAACGATCAATAGCTTCCACGCCTGTTCTATACCCATAAGGCAAACGCAATCCACGCCCAATTGTTTGCTCTGTTAAAATTTCTGAAGCCGATGCACGCAACGGTACAATAGTATAGAGATTCGTAACATCCCACCCCTCCTTTAATTTATTAACGTGAATAACAATTTCTGTTGGGTCATGAGAATCTTCAATTGCAATCAGCTTTTGAATATTTTGATCTTCTTCTATATTCGACTGTTTTGTATGAATCTCTATAACTTTTCCCTTATAAGCTCCTGCAAAAAAATCATCTGATTCCAATAAATCACGCAATTTCTGTGCATGATTTGTATCTTGAGCGACAACTAAAATAAAAGGCTTAACGAACTTTTTGTTATAATCTTTTGCATAGACAATTAAATCTGCTTTCACGTTTTCATGGGCATGAATTGCATCTTGTAATTTGATATGTTCTAATTGTTCAGATGTATAATTTTGAGGTTGAAAATCTTTACGTGTAGCAACAGCAGGCTCTTTTACAAAACCATCTCTCATAGCCTCTGCAAGTGAATAACTATAGACAACATTTTTAAAATCTACGGGTTTTGCACCTATTGTTTTTGGTGTCGCAGTAAGCTCTATTCCTAAAACAGGTTTTAACTCATTAATTGCTGCCGCACCAGCAGAAGCTCGATAACGATGTGCTTCATCCATTAACAAAACTAAATCAGGAAGATTTGCGAGATAATCAAAATAACTTTCACCAATCGTTTCTTGTAAGCGTTTAATTCGCGGAATACTAGATTTTAGTGCGCCTTTTTTATTATCCGTTGTATTAATTTTAGAAATATTAAAAATATTGATAAAGGCCGTATCTCTATTCTCAAACAAACGCTTTTGTCCTTGAATATGGTGTTCATCAACGCGAATACCTTTACCACTTTCATAATCTTCACCTGTAATAATAACGGGTCTATTGGCAATAAATTCACTCATTCCACTGAAAACATACTTCGGACTTTGGGGACTAAAATCCTGTTTTAACTTTTCATAAATAGTCAAATTTGGCGCTAAAACAAAAAAATGGCGACTACGACCTGTTAAATAAAGATAGCTGATAAAAGCTCCCATAAGTCGCGTTTTCCCAACACCCGTTGCTAAGGTAAAACAAAAAGAGGGAAAGTTTCGTTCAAAGTCTTGTACAGAAGGATAAAGATTTTTTATCACTTCTAACTCTGCAACCAAATCAGCATTTTTAGAAAGCTCTATATTTTCTAAGATTTTTACCAAAATATTTAAAGATTCACGTTGAGGATCACGCAACGATAAGCGAGCAGAAATCCTTTTTTCAACAGTGTTCATGAAAAACTCCGCTTTTTATATATTATTCAAATAGATCTAATTCTGCTTGCGCAATATCTTTATTTTTGCTGTTTTCTTTTACCACAATCACTGGTTCAAGATTGGCTACATTTAAACTGTAATCGTCCCTTCCCCATTCGCATTTTTCTAATATTGCACGGGGGATTTTAGTGAGTGTCAGATTTTCAAAGGATGCTGATTTTGTATCAAAGGCTGTACCACAAATCAGCAACGTGCGATGAGAGCCTACCTCTTCACTCATTATACAGAGTTGTGCATGGGTCATGGCGCTCGTTGTGACATAAATATAATCTGTTTCGGTTGAATACCCTTGCATCCAATAATGATTTTCATCCGGTGCATAGGTAAATCCCATATGTTTGCACATGGCTTCTGATAGCATGGCAGCATTATATTCGCGACGAATAATCCATTGTCCCCATGGATCTTTTTGCAACAGAGAAGGTGCAAGGCGATAATAACGGAATCCACCGCCACCTTGCCAATTGACACTTTTGGAAATTCCCCCTTGATCAGTTCCATCAATGACTTGTTTTAAACGAGGGATAATGTGGGTGTGACAATGCTCACCAAGTTCAATCATAATCCACTTCCTTCCCATTTTATGGGCAACAGCACCGGTTGTGCCAGAACCAGCAAAAGAATCCAGTACAAGATCACCGGGATTAGTGGCAAGTTGAATAATGCGTTCCATTAAACGTTCCGGTTTAGGAGTTGTAAAGACACTATCAGAATTGAAGACTTTGGCTTCTTTTTTTGCATCTTGATTATGGCCAACTTCCTGATAAGGCCAAATGGTCATTGAAACCATACCATTTTTTACCTCTGATAAAAAACGTTTCATAGAAGGAACATTACTTCCTGTTGGACCAAACCAAATACGATTATCATTCAATAATTCAAAGAATTTTTTTTTATTCATAGCCCAACTTCTACCATTAGGAGGCATTACCTTGCGTCCAGAAGGTGTGATGATTTCATAAATATCCTTAGGTGTTACTCTTTTTACAGATAAATCTCCAGATTTCCAAGGACCGCGAGGATCATTATCAGGATTTTTATAGCGCGCATCCATATCGTTTGAACGAGGAAGCAATTGAGGGCGCCAAATCGTTTTGTCTTTGGCATAAACCATTATAAAATCATGATTATCAGAAAGCCATTTTGTATCATTTTGTGGAGCATATTTCTTTTGCCAAATAATATTGTTGATGAAATTTTGGCGACCAAAAATTTCATCCATCATCACTTTAAGATAGGCTTGTTCATCATCATCAATTGATATCCAGATACTTCCATCATCCGCCAGTAAATGATGTAACAATTCTAGCCTGTCTCTCATAAGGCTGAGCCATATGGAATGCTCTAAACCATCTTCATAATGTTCAAAGGCATTGCCTGTATTATAAGGCGGATCGATATAGATACATTTTACCTTCCCCATATATTCTTGTTCAAGCGCTTTGAGTGCGAGCAAATTGTCACCAAAAATAAGTTTATTATCAAAAATATCTTGGGATGATATTCGATGCGAAGCGTGATAAGATTTTTCAAGATCTTCTAATAAGATACGAGGTTCTAGTTTTGGGCGTTTTTCTTTTCCAATCCAAGTGAGTTCTAGTTTTTGTTTATTATAACTCATGCGATCGTCCTTAAATTTAAACGCTTATGAAAAGTAAACAGCTTATTCATGAATGGCTAAATTAGAGTCTCTTAACAATACTTTTAGTACCATCCGACAGCAATTTGAGCTTCTTCTGACATACAATCAGGTGTCCATGGTGGATCAAAAGTCATAGTGACTTCAACATACGAAACCCCTTCAACTGCACTGACTGCATTTTCTACCCACCCTGGCATTTCACCCGCAACAGGACATCCCGGTGCTGTAAGAGTCATTTCAATTTTTACTGAACGATCATCTTCAATATCAATACGATAAATCAGTCCTAGCTCATAAATATCAGCAGGAATCTCTGGGTCATAAACTGTTTTGAGAGCAGAAATAATATCATTTGTCATACGATCAATTTCGTCTGCTGGAATTGCTGATATGTAAGATTTTTTATTTTCGCTTACAGTTTCAACGGATTCTGTAGAATGACGCTCTTCAATTGATTCAGCCATTAAAAAATGTCCTTGTTTCTTGCAATGCTTCTACTAATTGATCTATATCCTCTTGAGTGTTATACATGGCTAACGATGCGCGGCAAATAGATGTTAGACCAAAGCGCTGTAATAAAGGCTGTGCACAATGAGTTCCCGCACGTATCGCAACCCCTTTTCTATCAATAAACATAGCGATATCATGGGCGTGAATCCCTTCAATTGTAAATGATATAATAGCTCCTTTATTGGGAGAATGACCATAAATACGCAATGACTCAACCATTTTAAGTTTTTCCTGTGCATAAGCTAAAAGGGACCTCTCATGGGCATGAATTGTGCTACGACCTTTCTCTTGTATATAATCAATAGCCGCAGTTAATCCAATAGCTTCAACGATAGGAGGAGTGCCTGCTTCAAAACGGTAAGGAGGAGCATTATAAAAAACCTTATCGGTTGTTACCTCCTCGATCATTTCCCCTCCCCCTTGAAAAGGACGCATTTCTTCTAATCTATCTTCTTTACCATACAAAACACCAATACCAGTGGGACCATAAAGCTTATGACCTGTAAAGACATACCAATCACAATCGAGATCTTGTACATCAACGGTTAAATGTACTGCTCCTTGAGAACCATCAACAAGAACAGGAATAGAATTTTGATGTGCTAGCTTAATAATCTCTTTAACAGGAGGCACAGTTCCTAATATATTGGACATATGCGTTATAGCAACAAGCCGCGTTTTTTCGCTTAAAGCCTTTTGGAAATCTTCAATGTGCAGAACACCATTTTCATCGACAGGAACAAAAATAAGTTTAACACCTTTTTGTTCACGGAGAAAATGCCAAGGAATAATATTTGAATGATGTTCCATGATCGTTAGAACAATCTCATCACCTTCTTTGAGTTTTGGCATCGCCCAACCATAAGCAACAGTATTAATAGCTTCTGTTGCATTTTTCGTAAAAACAATTTCTTCAGCTTTTTGAGCATTTAGAAAAACACGAACGGTTTCACGAGAATTTTCATAGGATTGTGTTGCTATATTGGCTAAAAAATACATTCCCCTATGCACATTAGCATAACTATAGTGATAATAATTATTCATTGCATTGAGTACTGACATTGGTTTTTGGGCAGAAGCACTACTATCAAGATATGCTAATCGCTTTCCATAAACTTGATGGTGCAAAATAGGAAAATCACGCCGAATTTCTTCGACATTATAAGTAAATGTTTGTACGTTATTTTCCATTTTTTCTACCTTAAACATTTTTTTCAAGCCATTTACTAATGATATTCTCTAAAACGATTTGAATATTATCTTGCTTGATGTCATCAATGAGCTCAGAGATAAATCCTTTAATCAAAAGCGCACGAGCCGTTTTAAAAGGGATACCACGTGTCATAAGATAAAAAAGATAATCATGATTAATATTAGCAACTGTTGCACCATGACCACATGCAACATCATCAGCAAAAATCTCCAGTTCAGGCTTTGCATTAAATTCTGCATCATCTGAAAGAATAAGGCTATTACAAGCCATGCGTGCATCTGTTTTTTGCGCTTTTTGAGAAACACGTATTATTCCTTGGAAAACACCAACAGCCTTATCTGTAACCACATTGCGTATAATTTCGGTTGATGTTGATTTTTCTTCCACGTGACGAACAGTCATTGTAAGATCACTATGTGTTTGTCCTGATAATAAATTTATGACGCGTAATTGAAAATCAGATTCTTCTCCCTGTAATTCAATATTGATTTCTTGGCGATTTAATTGGCTCCCTATATTAATGACATAAAGTGATAACTTCGCTCTTTGATCAAGAACAGCACAAAATCGACCAAATTGTGTAGAATTAAAATCACGATTGCGAATGAGAATCCACGTAACATCACTATCAGCAGCAACATTTAATGAAAATATTGAACTGACAAAGGTATCTTTATCATTGCCAACCTGATGTTCAATAAACATAACTTGACTATTTTTATCAACTTTTATATCCGAAAAAATATGAGATTGTCCCCCCATTTGTATATTTTGTAATTCAATGGGGATATTTAACTTTGTATTTTCAGGGATGTGAAAAAGCCAACCATCTGTAACAAAAGCTGTATTTAACTGTCCAATAAAATCTTCATCAGAAATGTTTTGATTTATCTGTACAGAATTATCTTCTAATGCGTCTGAAAGGCGTTTTACTGCAATGTTGTCTACCTTTGACTCTATCGATGTTTTTCCATTGTTTATGGAGAAAACAGCACTTTCTGAAAGCAATGCATCAACCAATTGATTGTCTTGAACTTTTGAAAAATTGCTAATAGACTTCAGTAAGGTACGCAAATTGGTATAATGCCAACTTTCTATTTTACGAGAAGGAAGCCGTGTCGTTTGAAACTGCTCAATAGTTTTCTTGCGGATTTCCTGTACAGCTTTATCACCAGGTAAGTGGTTTACATACTGATTAAAATTACTGAGTATATTTTCTTCAACCGTTAACAAGTTTTGCTGTGCATTCATATTTAATAACCTCAAACCGCTTCTCTAATAAGATCAGCATACCCATTTTGCTCTAAATAAAGCGCTAAGGATTTATCACCGCTTTTGATAATTTGTCCTTTATAAAGAACATGTACCGTATCAGGAATAATATAATTAAGCAGCCGTTGATAATGGGTAATCACCAAAAATGAACGTTTTGAATCCCGAAGCTTATTAACACCATCTGCAACAATTTTTAGTGCATCAATATCTAAACCAGAATCCGTTTCATCTAAAATGCAAAGTGTAGGTTCAAGAAGTGCCATTTGTAAAATTTCAGCGCGTTTTTTTTCTCCACCTGAAAAACCTACATTTAATGGACGCTTTAGCATATCCATATCTATTTCAAGTTTGGCTGAAACTTCTTTAACACATTTTATAAATTCAGGAATTTTAAGTTCTTCGTCACCTCGCGCTTTGCGTTGAGAATTCATCGCAACTTTTAAAAATTCCATTGTTGCTACCCCTGGTATTTCCATTGGGTATTGAAATGCAAGAAAAACACCATATGCAGCACGTTCTGCTGGATCCATTTCTAAAAGTGATTGTCCATTATAGAGAATATCTCCTTCTGTTATTTCATAATCATCACGACCAGCAAGCAAATAAGATAAAGTTGATTTTCCGGCTCCATTTTGTCCCATGATAGCAGCAACTTCTCCATCTTGAACTGTCAAGTTTAAACCACGAATAATTTCTGTATCGGTTTCAGCAATACGGGCGTGCAAATTTTTGATCTCTAACATAATTTAATCCTGTTTTGGCTGTTTTTCAGATATCAATGCGTATTATTTTACCTTAGCATCCATCTACTTTTGTAATTACCATAGAGGTCATTTTTAGCATTATGTGCTACCGTTACAGCCTTTTTACATAAAGTCTTCTATTTATCTAATTAAATAAAATTATCCAACACTACCTTCAAGGCTAATACTAATAAGCTTTTGTGCTTCGACAGCAAATTCCATGGGAAGTTTTTGAATGACCTCTTTTACAAAACCATTTACAATTAATGCGATAGCTTCTTCTTCGGGAATTCCTCTTTGCATAACATAAAAAAGTTGGTCATCAGAAATTTTTGATGTTGTGGCTTCATGTTCAAACTGAGCTGTTGCATTTTTTGCTTCAATATAAGGAACTGTATGCGCACCACAATCATTTCCGATTAACAAACTATCACATTGCGTAAAGTTACGCGCATTTTGTGCTTTTCGATGAGCTGTGACTTGTCCCCGATAAGTGTTATTTGAAAAACCTGCAGAAATACCTTTGGAAATAATGCGACTGGATGTATTCTTTCCCAAATGAATCATTTTTGTACCAGAATCAATTTGTTGATAACCGTTTGCAACAGCAATAGAATAAAATTCTCCACGCGCATTATCACCACGGAGTAAGCAGGATGGATATTTCCAAGTAATCGCAGAACCAGTCTCAACTTGTGTCCATGAAATTTTAGAGCTATCACCTCGACAATCTCCACGCTTCGTCACAAAATTATAAATACCACCCTTTCCATCTTTATCGCCAGGATACCAGTTTTGTACTGTAGAATATTTAATCTCTGCATTTTCAAGGGCAATAAGCTCAACAACAGCAGCATGAAGTTGGTTTTCATCACGTTGGGGTGCTGTACACCCTTCAAGATAAGAAACATAGGAATCTTCAGCGGCGATAATCAATGTTCGTTCAAATTGGCCAGTGTTGCGTTCATTAATCCTAAAATAAGTTGAAAGCTCCATAGGACAACGAACCCCTTTGGGAATATAAACAAATGAACCATCTGTAAAGACAGCTGCATTTAAGGCCGCATAATAATTATCACTTATAGGTACAACTGTTCCTAAATATTCTTTAATAAGCTCAGAATGTTCAATAATCGCCTCTGAAATAGAACAAAAAATCACACCAGCACGTGCCAGCTCTTTTTTGAATGTTGTTACAACAGAAACAGAATCAAAGACTGCATCAACAGCCACCTGCCCCGATACAGACATACTGTCATCAAAAGTGGAGGGATCAGACTGTTTTCTTACTCCTGCCAAAATCTCTTGTTCTTTAAGGGGAATGCCAAGTTTTTCGTACGTTGCTAATAACTCAGGATCCACTTCATCCAAAGATTTTGGTCCTGTATGATTTTTTGGAGCAGCATAATAATAAAGCTCCTGAAAATCAATTTTAGGATATTCAAGACGCGCCCAATGAGGCTCTTGCATTGTCAGCCAACGGCGGTAAGCTTTTAAGCGCCATGTTAGCATCCATTCAGGCTCATTTTTTTTAGCGGAAATAAATTTGATAATATCCTCATTTAAGCCTTTTGGAGCTTTATCGGTTTCAATATTGGTTTCAAAACCATATTTATATTGGTCAACATCTATTTCACGTACTTGGCGTATCGTTTCTTGTACTGCCGGCATAAATTTTCTCCATTTTTTGGCGTCAAAAACCGGTAACTAAAGTCTTGTTTTTTACAAGATTAAAGTAAGCAAGTTATCTCCTAGGCTATAGGTAAAGTGCAAAAATTTCAATCAAACTTATTTTATTTTTAAAATAATTCTAATTTTTATAACTTTCTGATGATAAATCTTCCCCTTTTTTCCTGCTTATAATTTGAGAAAAAAACGACAGAAAATCATCAATATCTTCAGAAGTTGTGCCACGCCCTAGCGAAATGCGAATGGCACCATTTGGAACATGATACCCCATTGCCTCCAACACTTTGCTTTGTTTTACTTTTCCCGAAGAACAGGCAGAGCCGGATGATAAAGAAAACCCTTCTAAATCAAAAGCAATTTGCATCGTTTCAGCTTTTAGATTTTTCACGGTAAAGTAAGTTGTATTTGGCAAACGTTGAACTCTTTTGCCAAAAATCTCAACATTTTTACTTATTTTTTGTAGTCCATCTTCTAATTTATTGCGTAAATATATTAACTGTTTTATTTCCTCCTGTGTGAAGCAATCAGCCATTGCTGCCCCAAAAGCAGCAATAAGGGGCAATGCTTCTGTTCCTCCACGGAGACCTTTTTCTTGTCCTCCTCCAATAATAAGAGGGTGTGGCATGAGAAGATTACCACATGAAACAAAAGCACCAATTCCTTTAGGACCGCCAATTTTATGGGCAGACAGTATAAAAAAGTCTCCTCCTAACTGATGAATATCCACAAAATTTTTATCTACATATTGTGTCAAATCAACTATAAGAGTGCCTCCTAAATCCCGAACAATAGCGGCGATTTCTGTTAACGGTTGAATAACACCCGTTTCACTATTTGCAGCTTGAATAGCAACAAGAGGTAAACCTTTTGTTTTATCGTGAACCGTTAAGAGTGATGTTAATTTATCTTGTTGTATGAGCCCATCTTGATCAACATCAATGACGCTTATCAATTCTTTAGAAAAACGTCCTCCCTCTGCAACAGAGGGATGTTCAGTCGCTCCAAGGTAAAGATGAGAAAATTTAACTTTTGCTTTCCCCATATTGTAAAAAGGTGTTAACAAAGTCATTGCGGCTTCACTCGCACCAGAGGTAAATACCACGTGATCTGGATCTGTTTTAAGATTTTCAGCGATTTGCCGACGGGACTTTTGCAACAAAGTTTTAGCGGCACGCCCTTCCTTATGAACCGATGATGGATTACCAAATATCTCTAAAGATTCCAGTAACGCTATCCGTGCCACTTTTTTGAGCGGTGTTGTTGCGTTATGATCAAAATATCGGCGTTTTATAACCATTTTACATCGCAATCATTAATCTTATGAATTGATTGAAAAAATAGCGCATTTTTCTTGAAAAGTGCACTAAAAAAAGAATATCTAATAATTATTTAAGAGATTCTATGGTAAAAGTCGACCAGGGTCAAAGAGAGCCTTTTATTGCATTAAGGAGCATTTTATGCCAGAAATTATTTTTAACGGTCCCGCGGGTCGGCTCGAAGGGCGTTATCAACCTTCACAACAAAAAAATGCACCCATTGCGATCATTTTGCATCCTCATCCCCAATTTGGTGGAACTATGAATCATAAAATTGTCTATGACCTCTTTTATATGTTCCAACAACGTGGCTTTACAACTTTACGTTTTAACTTTCGTGGTATTGGTCGTAGTCAGGGTGAATTTGATTATGGAATAGGAGAACTTTCAGATGCTGCTGCTGCTCTCGATTGGGTGCAAACACAACATCCAGACTCTAAAAATTGTTGGGTAGCAGGATACTCATTTGGAGCATGGATTGGTATGCAGCTTTTAATGCGCCGACCGGAAATTGAGGGATTTATCTCAGTTGCCCCTCAGCCTAATGTTTATGACTTTTCATTTCTTGCACCTTGTCCCTCTTCTGGACTTATCATTCATGGCGGTATCGATAAAGTTGCCCCTCCAAAAGATGTTCAAATACTTGTCGATAAATTAAAAACACAAAAAGGTATCATCATTACACAAGAAATATTGGAAGAGGCTAATCACTTTTTCAGTGGATGTCATGAAAAACTTATTGAACGATGTGCCCACTATTTGGATAACCATATCTCCAATGAACTTCTCGCTCCTCCTCCTGAAATACTTTCACTAACTTAGGAAAATACGATAGATTTATAAAAAATTAGCAAAAGCCGTTTCTGATCATAACAAAGTAATTTTTTCAGTTTGCATTTAAAATTTTTCTAAATTTTATTTCAGGATAGAAATGAGAATAACAGCATACCTGTTTTCTATCACTGAAAAGTCTCTTTTTTAGCGTAAAAAGGAAATAATACCTGTATTATTATCTTATATTACCAATATGTCTCTTTCTCTTGTGAGGTGTGTGTCAGTTATGATAGATAACGCATTAATAATTCATTATATAATCGCCTATTATATAAAATAATGCACTCTTATAATTAGGAAATTAAATCTGTGTTTGCCTTTAAATCTGATTTTTTACACATTATGAGCGAACGTGGTTTTATCCACCAAATTTCAGATGAAAAAGGCTTAGATGATCTTTTTTCAAAAGAAACTGTAAGCGCTTATACTGGATTTGACCCAACAGCATCGAGTTTACATGCTGGAAGTCTTCTTCAGATTATGATGCTTTATTGGTTACAAAAAACGGGTCATCGCCCCATTGCTTTAATGGGCGGAGGGACCGGATTGATTGGTGATCCTTCCTTCAAAGACGAAGCGCGACGCCTTCTGACACAAGATGATATTGCTGCAAATATTGATGGTATTAAAAAGGTATTTGCTAACTATTTGACATTCGGTGACCGAGAAACCGATGCTTGTATTGTGAATAATGCTGAATGGTTATGCAATTTAAACTACTTAGAATTTTTGCGTGATGTAGGAAAGCATTTTTCTGTCAACCGTATGTTGTCATTTGATTCTGTCAGACTCAGACTTGAGCGTGAGCACTCTTTGTCATTCTTAGAGTTTAATTATATGATTCTGCAAGCTTATGACTTTGTTGAACTTTATAAACGTTATGGGTTGCGTATGCAAATGGGGGGCTCTGATCAGTGGGGCAACATTATTAACGGAATCGAATTAGGACATCGTTTAGGAACACCGCAATTATATGCGTTAACATCACCATTGCTGACAACCTCTTCCGGTGCCAAAATGGGTAAATCATTGAATGGGGCTGTATGGCTGAATGCGGATAAGCTTTCACCTTATCAATTTTGGCAATACTGGCGCAATACAGAAGATGCTGATGTAACACGATTTCTAAAGCTCTATACTCCATTGCCGATGGATGAGATTCTTAAACTTTCTCTATTACAAGGAACTGAAATTAACGAAGCAAAAAAAATTCTTGCAACAGAAATTACAGCAATGTTGCATGGACGTGTTCTTGCTGATGCAGCAGCAGAAACGGCTCGCAAGACGTTTGAAGAAAAAACTCTGGGAGAAAATCTTCCAACTGTTGAAATTAATGCCTCAGAATTAAAAAAAGGTGTTGGATTGCTCACTCTTTTAGTACAAGCAGAACTCGCTAGATCTAATAGTGAGGCACGCCGATACGTTCAAGGTGGAGGTGTCCGTGTAAATGATCAAATTATTGAGGATGAAACACATCTTATTATTGAAGGGGATGTCAGTGCAGAAGGAACCATTAAACTTTCTTTTGGTAAGAAAAAACATGTTGTGATGAAACCAGTATAATCTTTTGCTGTTTTGTTTATGTTGTTCACGTCGAGCTTGTTCTTTCAATTCAATCGTTGTGATAGGGCGAGTTTTGTTAGGAAAATAAAGGTCTCTTCAAAACAATAATATTTCTAGAGAGTTGAATAGTTCTTTTCTTCTGTGTACTCTGATATCTTATACCTGTTACACAAAAAAGAAAGATGAAAACAATGACAAGACCAATGAAAGGTGCTCTTGCTCCTGATTTTACTTTGCTGCGCGATGGAGGAGAGACAGTGTGTCTTTCTGACTTTAAAGGAAAGCCTGTTGTTTTATATTTTTATCCAAAAGATGACACCAGTGGTTGCACAAGTGAAGCACTTGATTTCACAAAATTAAAGATGAAATTTGATGAAATCGGTGTTGCTGTTATTGGAATCTCTCCAGATAATGTAAAAAAACATGATAAATTTAAAATAAAACATGAACTTGATGTCATCTTGGTTTCTGATGAAGAAAAAACGACCCTCGAAGCTTATGGTGTTTGGGTTGAGAAAAGCATGTATGGACGCAAATATATGGGAGTTGAACGGAGCACTTTTTTAATTGATGTAAATGGAATAATAGTAGAAGAATGGCGCAAAGTAAGCGTATCTGGGCATGCTGAAAATGTTTTAGCTACTGCAACACTTTTATATCATAATGGTAACTTGTAAATTGAGTGTTTGATTTACCTTAAAAAGCAAAAGTTATTCCCCCTAATTGATTTTAGTTTTTCAATGGATTCAATTTTTACAATATATTGATTTATAAGGATAATGAATTGTTTTACATTTATATTAGTCCCCTGAATATCGCAAAATTTTCTTATTTCAGCTTCTTCCTATCACTTGCAATATCATAAGCAGAATTAGCGTGTGAGAAAAAATTGAAGAAAGAAACAAGAAAATCCTCCTTTAAACCTTTAAAGTATCAAAGGCTATATAACATCACAGCATCAATAAAACGAACAGCTTAAGAAAAAATCTATATGGCTTGAAGGAAGGATATATAATTAACGAATATCCTCAATTTTTTTGTCTTGTCCATAAATGCGCCGTGCGAGTGCTGCCTCTATAAATGCATCTAAATTACCATTAAGTACGGATTGTGGATCCGTATTTTCAATTCCTGTACGCAAATCTTTGACAAGCTGATAGGGTTGAAGAACATAAGATCTAATTTGATGTCCCCATCCGATTTCTGTTTTAGAAGATTCAGCAGCATTGGTTTCTTCTTCTCTTTTTTTAAGCTCTTCTTCATAAAGCCGTGCACGCAACATCGACCAAGCCGTAGCGCGATTTTTATGTTGAGAACGTTCTGTTTGACATTGAACAACAATACCCGTTTTTATATGTGTGATGCGAACAGCAGAATCTGTCGTGTTAACATGTTGTCCTCCTGCTCCAGATGCACGATATGTATCAATACGCACATCTGCCTCTGAAACATCAACTTCAATATTGTCATCAATAACTGGATAAACCCAAATGCTCGCAAAAGAAGTATGGCGCTTTGCATTCGAATCAAATGGAGAAATCCGCACTAAGCGATGAACGCCTGATTCTGTTTTTAACATTCCATAAGCATTATGCCCTTTTACAAGAATAGTCGCTGACTTTATTCCTGCTTCTTCTCCATCATGAATTTCTAAAATTTCAACCTTCATTTCATGCTGTTCAGCCCATCGCATATACATACGTAAGAGCATAGAAGCCCAATCTTGGCTTTCTGTTCCCCCTGCTCCAGCATGAACTTCTAAATAGGTATCATTCGGATCTGCCTCTCCTGAAAGAAGTACGTCAATTTGCCTTTTATCTATCTCATTTTTAAGATTACGTATTGATCTTTCTGCATCAGCGATAATTTCAATATCACTTTCTTCTTCGCCCATCGCAATAAGCTCAATGCATTCTTCAAGTGTTTTTGTAAATGATAAAAGACCATTGATTGAATCATCGAGACGTTGACGCTCACGCATCATATCCTGTGCTCGTTGTGCATCATCCCATAATGATGGATCTTCCGCTTTTTGATTAAGATATTCAAGACGCTTTAGTGATTGATCCCAGTCAAAGATGCCCCCTTAGCAATTGTATTGCTTTCTGGATTTCATCAACTAATGTTTCTATTTCTGCTCGCATAATTTAACACCGTATTTTAAAAAACTCTTTTTGGTTGTGTCTCTTAGCATTTTATACAAATTTAATAGCTGCTATCAGAAAATGGTACAATTCTATCACTCTATTTACAGAACTGACATTGTAAAAAAGAGATAAAAACCATGACTCATGGTGAAAGGAGATTTTGTTGATTAATACAGCCCACCTGTCCCACTTTCAAGGGCTTTATTGACTTGTGGAGAAGTCGTTACTGCAGGAACACCTTCTTGAAAAGAATTTGTACTCCCAATAACTTGATATATATCAGCAGGACCAGTCCCTGGTTTAAATGCTTCTATAATGACATCTTGATCTCCTCTTTCCGCAAGCATTCCTGTTTTCCGATTAATTGGCATTAAAATCATACCCTTTGGCATCTTAAAGGGAACATCTGGCTTTCCTTTAAGAGCATCTGCCATAAACTCACCAAAAATAGGTGCAGCTAATGAACTTCCTGTTCCATTATATCCTAACGGAGCTGGTTGATCATAACCGACAAAAATACCAACGACAATGTCAGGAGTAAATCCCATAAACCAGACATCCTTAGAGTCATTGGTTGTTCCTGTCTTAGCGGCAATATGTCGATTAAGATAACGTAAACGTGCTGCAGTACCACGCTGAACAACCCCTTCCATCATGGAGGTAATCTGATAAGCTGTCATAGGGTCAAGAACTTGATCTCGCTCATCAATCAATGTGGGTTCACGTTGATTATTCCATGAATTCGTATTACAATTTTCACAAATACGATCATCATGACGATAAATTGTCTTTCCATAACGATCTTGAATTCTGTCTATCAGAGAAGGCTTAATAGAGCGTCCCCCATTGGCAATAACTGAATAAGCTGTAACCATTCGTAATACTGTTGTTTCACCAGCCCCTAAAGCCATGGGAAGATAAGGCTGCAATTTATCTACGATCCCAAAGCGTTCTGCATATTCAGCGACAAGAGGCATTCCCATATCATTGGCAAGCCGTATTGTCATAAGATTACGAGAACGCTCAATACCATAACGCAACGTTGAAGGTCCTGCAAAGGTACCTCCATAATTTTTGGGTTGCCAAACTTCACCATTATATTGACGAACTTCAATGGGACCATCTAAAACAACGGATGCTGGTGTATATCCGTTATCAAGAGCTGCTGCATAAACAAAAGGCTTAAAAGCAGATCCCGGTTGGCGATAAGCTTGGGTTGCACGATTGAATTCAGATGCGGCAAAAGAAAATCCTCCCACCATAGCAAGAACGCGCCCTGTATGAGGTTCCATAGCAACAATTGCACCTTCAACCTTTGGAATTTGTTGTAAACGATAAGTGTTATTTGTATTGGATAGTTTTTCAACAAAAATGACATCCCCAACTTGCAGAACATGAGATAAGCTCTGAACAGTTTTTCGATAACCATTTTCTTTTACAACATGGAGTGCCCATTTTGAATCAGCTTCAGATAAAACAGCAATTTCCCGTTTTTTTGATAATATACCTGAAGCTTCGCGCTGTGGCTGTAAACCAATCTCTACTTTGTTGGGATTAGTAGAAAGAACAACAGCTAAACGCCATTCAGGAACATCACTTAGCCCTGTGATATCTGCAAGTTCTGTCCCCCAATCCCCTTTCTCATCAATATGCGCATAAGCTCCACGCCATCCTTGCGCATGATCAAATCTAATTAATCCATCGTGTAAAGCACGTCGCGCAATAAGTTGTAAATGCGGATCAAGCGTTGTACGAATGGAAAGCCCACCTTCATAAAGTGTTTTAGCCCCATAGCGATGTATTAAACGACGCCGCACTTCTTCAGTAAAATAATCAGCCGCAAAAACATAGCTATCACTCCCACGGATTGTCGCTCCTAAAGGTTTAGCTTTCGCTTTTTCACCTTGTTCACGCGTTACATATCCATTTGCAATCATCCGGTCTATAACCCAATTACGCCGATCAATAGCACGTTGTGTATTCTTAAATGGATCATAATTTGCTGGTCCTTTTGGAAGAGCAGCCAAATAAGCACATTGTTCTAGCGTCAGATCATTGACGGATTTATTGAAATAGGTCAAAGAAGCAGCTGCTATACCATAAGTGCCACGCCCCAGATAAATTTCATTGAGATAAAGTTCGAGAATATGATCTTTTGAATAAGTTTTCTCAATACGCATTGCTAAAATAGCTTCCTTAAATTTACGTTCTAACGTTGTTTCTGAACTTAAAAGGAAGTTTTTAGCGACTTGTTGCGTTATAGTTGATGCACCCTCTGGACGTCTTCCAGAAGCAATATTACGAATATTATTGATCAAAGCTCGAGAAAGTCCTTCAGGATCTAAACCAAAATGATGATAAAAGTTTTTGTCTTCAGCCGAAATAAAAGCATTTATAACAAGCTTTGGTATTGATTGAATCGGTAAATAGAGGCGATGTTTTGTTGCAAACTCTGCCATAAGACGGCCATCAGAAGCATGGACGCGGGTCATTACCGGCGGCTCATAAAGTGAAAGAACTTCATAATCAGGGAGTGCATTTGCTTGACCACTGGTCATAACACCCCACGTTATTGCACCACAAAGTCCAATAGCAATAAAAAAACGAAGAAGATATCTTAAAAAAATCATCATAAAAACGGCTATCGCTTTCTTAAGAATTAATTAAAGAAAAAATACGTTACTTCAAACACACCAAGTGGATATCACCACAAGATTGAGATCAAGAGAAATCGTTTTCTATCTTTTATTTATACTAGGGTACACTAGAAGCCCATATAGATACTCTATTTTCTCACAAATTTAAAGAGGCTGTATCATTTTCTGCCTATAATCAGCAAATTGACGAATAGAATGAGCAATAGAGGCTGCCATTTGTTTTCTCCAATGAGGATCATTTAATAACTTTTCATCCTCTTTATTGGATAAATAACCTATCTCTATCAAGACTGAGGGTATATCTGAAGCTCTTAAAACTTGAAAATTAGCATAACGATGTGGGTTATTAATCAAGTTAATATGATTCTTTGATAAACTTGAAATAACACTATTTGCAAAATTAACCGAAAATGTATGTGTCTCACGTCGTGTAAGATCCATCAAAATATCTGTAACTTCGAGCGTTTCATCTGCAGGCAAACCATCAAGCAAATCAACTTTATTTTCATTTTCAGCTAAAGATTTTGCAATGGCATCAGAGGCTTTGTCTGATATGGTATACACTGTGGCACCGCGAAGAGAATGTAGATCAATCGTATCCGCGTGAATAGATATAAAAAGATCAGCATCAAACTCTTGCGCTTTTTTAACTCTTTCACTTAGTCTTAAAAAAATATTGGAATCTCGTGTTAAAGCAACGGTAATATGAGAATCCTTTTGTAATTCGTCTCGCAATGCACGCGCAAAGTCTAAAGTCACATCTTTTTCTAAAATTCCAGTAACCCCCCGCGCACCACCATCAATACCACCATGACCAGGATCAAGAACAACACGGAAATTATATGCTGGCATTAACTGTGTTTTTGTATCAAAATTGATCCTTTGCTGTTTTTTTAATATCTCATCAAATTTTTCTTGTGTACTTTTACGAATATCAATCAGCAACTGCCATAAACCATTATTTAAATTTTTTACGACATTTTTTTCAACTACAAAAGCCGTTTTACTTGTCAAAACAATGCGTGAAGTCTGTATGTCAGAGAAAGCATAACGCACATCTGAAAGCATAACGGATAATGTATTCCTTTTCTTTAAAGGCGTATTTTGCATCGAAAAGTCAATTGTAGGTAAATTGATAACCAAACGTGCTGGCCTGTCCAAAATCTGTAAACGAACATTTGGTTTTGAATTAAAAACCGCAATAATACGCGTATGAACACTATCACCAATGGTTCGAAAATTAATAAGTCTCAGAGGATCTGCGGCTTGAAGACTGGTTTGGAGTAGCAAAAAAGATAATAAAAAGTATGTGACGAACACAATAACATCCCCATAAGCTGTTTTCAGCTTTTTGGTAAAAAAAACTCTTATCATAAGCAAAATACTCTACATTACCTTTGTAATAATTTATCTTGGTTACATAAAACGATACACCAATTTATTATCTATTTTTCAATAAAAGCTAAATAAACACCTCAAAACGAAATTAAGGTCATAAAGATATTATAATTATACATGATTTACATTGTTACTTGCCAAACGCATGATATCAACATAAAAGAATATTTATGCTTCCTAGCTGATAATAGTCATCTAAATTATCTGTAACTCATATTAAGTTGTCTTTAGAAGTTTTTTGTCTATTATGCGTTGAGACTTTTTTATGGATGAAAAATTTCTATGTTGTAACATTAGGATTGCATTACTTAAGATTCGTTGGTTCGGATATCCGAACTGTTTTAAAGATTATTTTACCGGAGACTTTTAAGAAATATGAGTCATAAAAAACAGATGGAAATAATGATGAGAAATGGTGTAAATGCAGTCATGCCTTTGCACGTGGTGTTCCGTCCTGTTTTTCTGGTACCTCCCTTTTATGGCAGACAGCCTTTTATATTTACGAATAGTTATAGCATTCGTTTGAATAAAATTGTGCATGTCGCCTTCAGGATATTAACTTATGTCAAACAAAATGCTTATAGATGCCTCCCATCCGGAGGAAACACGTGTTGTTGTTGTTCACGGCAACAAAATTGAAGAACTTGATTTTGAATCAGAACATAGAAAACAGCTCAAGGGGAATATTTATCTCGCACGTATTACGCGTGTAGAACCGTCTCTCCAAGCGGCTTTTGTTGAATATGGTGGAAACCGGCATGGTTTTTTAACATTTTCTGAAATTCATCCTGATTATTATCAAATTCCTATTGCTGATCGCCTTGCTCTTCTTGAAGAAGAAGAAAAAGAAGCTGTAGGAGAAAATTCTGTAGATACCTTTACGGAAGAAGCAACTAAAAATAAAAAACGCTCCAGAAGAACAAAAAAAAGTGAAAAAAACAATGTTATAGCAGCCGATATTGAAAATGATATCACATCTGAAGCGATAATAATTGATAATACAGAAGAATCATTAAATGCCAATATCTCTTATGATGAGATTGAAATGGTCGGTGCTGAGGACATCCGTGAAGAGCTCCCGATTTATCAAAGAAAACAAGGGCGCCAGTATAAAATTCAAGAAGTCATTAAACGACGTCAAATTTTGTTGGTACAAGTTATCAAAGAAGAGCGTGGTAATAAAGGTGCTGCCCTTACAACATATCTATCTCTAGCTGGTCGTTACTCTGTTCTAATGCCCAACACAGCACGTGGTGGTGGTATTTCACGAAAAATTACGAACGTACAAGACCGTAAGCGTCTTAAAGAAATCGTAAAAGAATTAGCCGTTCCAAAAGGTATGGGCGTTATCTTACGAACCGCTGGTGCCAATAGAACAAAAGCTGAAATTAAACGTGATTATGAATATCTTATGCGGTTATGGGATACTATTCGCACTTTGACACTCGAGTCAACGGCGCCATGCCTTGTCCATGAAGAAAGCAATCTCATCAAGCGTTCTATACGAGATCTTTACAATAAGAACATTAGTGAAATTCTTGTCTCTGGAGACCAAGGATATCGTGAAGCGAAAGACTTTATGCGTATGCTCATGCCAAGTCATGCAAAAGTTGTGCAACCTTACCGTGATCCTACGCCCATTTTCGCAAGAAATAATATTGAAATTCAACTTGATAAAATGTTGCAACCACAGGTTTCTTTAAAATCTGGTGGTTATCTTGTTATTAATCAAACAGAAGCACTTGTTGCTATTGACGTAAATTCTGGCCGCTCTACGAAAGAATTCTCTGTCGAAAAGACAGCCTTACAAACTAACCTTGAAGCTGCTGAAGAAGTAGCGCGTCAATTACGCTTGCGTGACCTTGCTGGTTTAATTGTGATTGATTTTATTGATATGCTTGAAGAACGCAATGTGAAGCTGGTCGAAAAAAAATTAAAAGATTGTTTAAAAAATGATCGTGCTCGTATTCAAGTAGGTCATATTTCACACTTCGGCCTTTTAGAAATGAGTCGTCAACGTATTCGCATATCGGTTTTAGAAAGTACGACACAGCCCTGCCCACATTGCGCAGGAACAGGAAATATACGTTCTGAATCATCAATTGCGTTACATGTCATGCGCTCAATTGAAGAATATCTTCTTCATAATTCGCAACATAATATTATCGTGCGCACCCCCGTAGCAACAGCGCTTTATGTATTAAATCATAAACGCAATATTCTTGTTAATTTAGAAGCTCGCTTTAAACTTAATATTAGTATTGAAGCAGATGATAGTATTGGAACACAACATCTTGTTATTTCTAAAGGCTCAATAGCAGAGAGAATTTTTCAATCTTCATTGGAAGATGACAATAAGCAAGAAATTGAAGATTCTGTTTTCATAAAAAGTGAATCTATTGAAAATCCTTCTCCCATTGAAACAAACCAAAAGCGTCGGCGCAAAAATCGTCACGGTGAAATTACTGATCATTCTCTCTCCAACGTTCATAAAAAAGAAGATACCTTGAATGATGATTCTTATCGTCGAGGACGTCGTCGAGGACGTCGTGGTGGTCGACGCAATCAAGATAATAGTTTTCATCAGATTCGCGTTCCTTATGCAGAACCAGTGGGAGATTTTGCTAAGCAAGCTTTAGCAGAAATTAAAGCAGCGCATCGCAAACGTCGTGTTTCACCTGCTAAATCTTTTGAACTTGAAGAAACAAAGAATAATACACAAGCTCTAGATATACAACAACAGAGTGAATCTGAAAAAAATGATACAAGTATTAAACCTAAAAAACGTAAAACACGTTCTTCAAAAGTAGTAGAAAATCAACTTTTTTTAGAGAATGATCAAAATATTGCAGAACAAAAATCTCTTGAAGAAAAACCTACAACCAGTTCGGTGCATAAAACTAAAACAAAAAAAGCAGACAAAGCTGTTCATGAGGTAGAAGATAAAGCTCTTGAAAAGAGTAAAAAATCAACACGTGGAACACGTAAAAAATCATCTTCTAAAGAGACAACGCAAATACAAAAAATATTAGAGCAAGAAACTGTAATAGAGATGGAGAAAGTTATCGAAACCTCTCCTTCCCAAATTGAAGAAACAATTAATCAACCCGTTGTTATTTCATCAACGCCTAATGATTCTTCCAAAACTGAACGTATTGGTTGGTGGAAACGCAGAATTCTTTCGAAAAATTAAGGATTAAAAAAACCGCCACAGAAAATTGTGGCGGTTCAAATAAACAATTATAGAAGACGTTTTGACCAACTTCTATGGTGTGGGTTTATTACTTTTGTTTTGCTTTTTCTTGCTCATCCCGCATACGCTCTTCAATTTCTTTTTGCTTTGATTGAATGGCTTGCTGCAGCTTTATTTGTTCTTGTTGAAAATCTTTTTCCTCCATACCAGGACCGGTATAGGCTGCTGTAAACCCATTAAGAGAAAACTCAATAGGATTAGCTGAACCACGGAAATTAACTGTGGTTACAACCATTTTTGTACCACTTTTCATAGCTGCTATAAGCTTATCATCTAAGACATCATTAGCAATACAACTTGGTCCATTACAAATAATATAAGGAATTTTTTTAGAGAACTCGTCACCAATTTTAATGTGAACACCTTCTGGCAAAAAACGACCTGTAGGTACTTGAATACCTATACGTTTCTCATTTTGCTTCCCTTTTATTTCAACAAGATTAAAAGCCGTTAAAGGTTGTCCCGTATTCGATAATACAGTATTCATTGTATTACAAATATCAACATCATGCTGCTTACTGCAAACTTTGTACCAACCTTGTGATAAAGTTTGCGCATTTGCAGAAATACCAGCTATAAGAAAAAGGGCAGCAGCTCCAACTAATACTGAAACAGCAGAATAAACATTTTTATGCGACATGATTAAGTTAATCCTTTCAACGCGCTCTTAAGTAACTTCAAAAAAATATTAAATATAATTCCAACTTAATTTATTAAATTATAATGAAATAACAATTAATTTTACTATTTTTACTTCAATATAAAAAAAAAGTTAAATTTAGAGAAAAAATACGACGAGCCATTCTAATTTTTATACACTCATATCATTTCCCCTCTTCATCACATTGGTATTTGATGCAATCTATCCATAAAACACCTCTGTGCATTTAAACTAAGATTACACAAACGAATCAATATTGCAATGTTAATTAAAATAAACTCTGATACTACTCTAAAAAACTTACTAATTAAAATTTTTACATTTATTACTCTTCATGTTAAGCTTATAGAACATTAGCAACAGGTGTTGCAATGCATTAAGCTCCAAAATATCAGATAAGTTTTACAGTTTTCCTTATGTGCCTCGTGTGATACACAAAAACAAAATCATCTACGGTATTATTGAAAAATTTGATGAATTAAAACCATTGATTGTCTAAAATTTCTGCCCTTGTTTACAAAACAATGGTGATACGCTTTTGTAATAAAAATTTTATATTCTATAGCGTTTAACTAAACAGTTTAGTTTAAAAATACGCTACTAAAGAAGTGCTTTTTTCTTAATTAAACAACACATTTTCTTAGAGAGAAAATCTATAACTGCTGAAAATATTTTATTTATAATAAACTTTCTTAAAATATAATAACATATTAATTTATAATAATAATTTATCTTTTTTCTATTTCTATATTGTATGAAAGATCCTAATAGCGCAAACCTCTCTTATATTGAATCAATAAAATTTATCCACTTGTACATCACAAGCAGAGTTAGTTTTATAGATAAAACTACTGAACAAAGGGATTCCCCCTATGAATCATCTCACGTGCCTAAAGCCATAATAAATTTATGCTCATATATTATACATCTATTATTGCACTTCTGTACAAATATCATCTCTCAGCTTTATAACATGAATAAAAAATATAGCTTTTATCAATTTATTTTAAGTTATTTCTCAAATAAAATAATTTACTAAAATGATAAATTCTTTTCATCTTTTACAACATCAAAGATATAAATCGTTAATGATTTAAGTTTTAAGAAAAAATGAATTAAAAATATCATTTTGTTTTCCTATATAACACAACTTAGAGCTATAAAACATCTCTCTTATCGTATTAATAAAACAAGATTTAAGATATGAAATGTATCGTCATTAAAATAATTAAACAGATAAAAATAAAAAACTACAAGCACAAAAAATCATGCATAAAAAGAAAACATAAAAAAGATATATGAGTTTATTATTTAATATATATATTAAAGCTTATATGATAAGAATAATAGATAATATCTTATGTGTATAAATTACTTTATTATAAATAATGATAAAAACAAAAAATTAAAATATATTTTACTAATATATTTAAACTATTATTTAGTATATTATCTTAATTTCTCTGTATTTGTATAATTAATTTTTTAATTGAATAATTCTTCAACATGAGAACGCATACGATCTATAATATTCTTTTTCTTGTTTGGAAGCATTATATTATGTACTTCTTTAATGGTATTACAAAGCTTAGGTGCACTTTTTACAAACCAATTATCTTCTGTAAGACTATTTTTTATATCGTCAAATATTTGTTTTTCATAACTATTAAGAGCCATCTGTTAGTAATTCTTTAATATCCCTGACTAAACTAGGACTTATTGAATTATTTGCGCCTTTAGCCCAACTAAAATCTTTATCTTTCCAATCAAAATCTTTGCGCAAAATAGCACCTATATCACTTTGCAATATATCCGCTAACGTATTGCAAGCAATAATAAATATGAGATAATTTTTCATTATCTCATCATCACCTCCACTTTTCTCATTCATTCCCCATTCATTAAACGTTTGAGTTTTTTTAAATAATCTTTTGCTTTAATCAACTTTTCTTCATACTCCCCTACTTCATACTCTCTCGCTATATGTATTCTAGAGATAATTTTTTGTTTTTTTTCAGCTAGATCCTGTAATTTCAAACCAAGATTATAATATTCATCCTTCAGAGTTTTCAGTTTTTTATATAACTTATTCCGTTCCTGTAAACGCTCATAGTATTCTGCTTTAGAAATATTTTTTTCCCAAATATCCAAATGAGATATACTTTCTTCAATAAATTGTATGCTCTCTTTAATATTCTTTCTTTTGTTTTTTAAATGTTGGTATTGTTCATCAGAAGATAACTCAGCATAAGCGTTTTTTACGCCATATATTAAAGTGAGTAACAAAAAAACGATAGTTAGACACTTTTGTAATGAAGAAAGCATGCTATCTTTACCTAAATTCTTTCTAAAAAATTTACAGGAGCTTATTAGCTTATTATATTGAAAGTGCTATTTAATGCGGTTAAACCGTCTAATCTATTTCCTTCATTATATCAATACGTATATAATAAAAACCAAATAAATATATAATGGCTCTTTATTATAAACTTAAATTTTATTCTTATACAAAATCAATAACTTTTTGTTTTTATAGAATAATTTTATAAAAATAAGTAATAGTTCTGAAATAATAAAGATATTTTTTAAACAGAATGTTGTTCTGCCATTTCGACAAGCTGTGTCATAATATTCGCTGCTCCAACAAGCCTTTCATCCGCTGTGGACCAATTACGAATAAGAGCGATACTTTGATCTGGACGAATTTTTGCCATCGAACCTTGTTTTCCAACCCACTGAACAAGAGCAACACTATTTGCGAAATAGTTATTACGAAACTGTATAACAATCCCCTTTGGTCCTGTATCTAATTTCTCTACATGCGCTTTTCGACATAATGTTTTGATATAAAAGACTTTAAGAAGGTGTTGAACCTCAAGGGGTAAAGGACCAAAGCGATCAATTAACTCCGCTGCAAATTCATCAATTTGTTCTAAATCATCAAGTTCTGTTAAACGACGATAAAGTCCCATACGTAATGATAAGTCAGGCACGAAACTTTCTGGTATCATCACTGTTGTACCAAGTGAAATTTGAGGAGACCATTGATTATCTTCATTTAGCTCTCCATCTTTTAATTCAGCAACAGCTTCTTCAAGCATTTTTTGATAGAGTTCAAATCCAACTTCTTTGATATGCCCCGATTGCTGTTCACCTAAAAAATTGCCTGAACCGCGGATATCCATGTCATGGCTTGCCAATTGAAACCCGGCCCCTAAGGTATCAAGAGATTGTAAAACTTTAAGACGGCGATCGGCAGCAGCTGTTAAGACTTTACCAGCAGGAAATGTAAAGAGAGCATAAGCACGTTGTTTTGAACGCCCTACCCTACCACGTAACTGATAAAGGGCAGAAAGGCCAAACATCTCAGCACGATGCACAATTAGGGTATTGGCTGTTGGAATATCAAGCCCCGATTCAATAATGGTTGTTGAGAGCAGCACATCATATTGTCCATCATAAAATGCATTCATGATATCATCAAGTTGTCCAGCCGGCATTTGTCCATGAGCCACAACGAATTTCAGTTCTGGCACATGTGTTTTGAGATATTCTTCTACAAAAGCCAGATCAGAAATACGAGGACAAACATAGAAACTTTGTCCACCACGATAATATTCTCGAAGCAGGGTCTCTCGTATAACAAGTGCATCAAAGGGTGAAATAAAAGTACGAACCGCCATTCTATCAATGGGGGGTGTTGTTATCAATGAAAGTTCACGTACACCCGATAAAGCTAACCCTAAAGTGCGTGGTATGGGAGTTGCTGAAAGTGTGAGAACATGAATATCACTTTTAAGCTCTTTTAAACGCTCTTTATGTTTGACACCAAAATGTTGTTCCTCATCAATGATAAGAAGGCCTAATCGTAAAAAATTAACTGCACCACTTAATAATGCATGGGTTCCAATGACAATATCGATTGTACCATCTGAAACACCTTTTTTTACTCGTGCAAGTTCTTTCGCTTTTACAAGCCTTGAAGCATGTCCAATTTTAACCGGTAATCCTTGAAAACGCGAAATAAATGTTTTGTAATGTTGACGTGAAAGCAAAGTTGTTGGTACAACAACCGCAACCTGATATCCATTTAATGCTGCAACAAAAGCACTTCGAATGGCTACTTCAGTTTTTCCAAAACCAACATCACCGCATATCAAGCGATCCATCGGCTTGCCTGAGGCTAGATCATCCAAAACAGCATCAATTGCATTCATTTGATCTTCCGTTTCTTCATAGGGAAAGCAAGCAACGAACTCATCAAAAGATCCAATTGGTGGAAGTAAAGCAGGCGCAGCACGAGTCATACGCTCTGCAGCTATACGGATTAATTGCCCTGCCATTTCCAATAAATGTTTTTTAAGCCGAGCTTTACGTGCTTGCCAAGCAACACCTCCTAATTTATCTAACGTTACCTCTGTTCCTTCTGAGCCATAACGTGAGAGAAGCTCAATATTTTCAACAGGTAAAAAGAGGAGATCACCTCCAGCATATTTAATTTCAAGGCAATCTCGTAAAATTCCAGTGGTTGTGATGGTTTTAAGACCAACAAATTGGCCAATACCGTGGTCGATATGCACAACAATATCACCAGAATTTAAAGCAGAAACTTCAGAAATAAAATTTGTATTATTCTTACGCCGCTTTGGCGATCTTATAAAACGATCGCCAAGGATATCTTGCTCTGCTATAATAGCCAAATCTTCAGCCACAAAACCATGTTCTATCATGATAACAGCTGCTAATATGCGATCTCGAGGTGTTGCTTTGACAGTTTGCAAAGATTTTGCAACATCTATTTTTTTCAATCCATGCTCGTCGAGAACTTGTACTAAACGATTCAGAGATCCTTCACTCCAACACGCTAAAAGTACTTTTTTGCCCGCAGCGCGTAAAGATGCGATGTGATCAATAACACTTGAAAAAACGTTTTTTTCCTGCGCATTACGCTCTTTTACAAAATCATATCCCTGTTTAACATGTGCGTGAATAACAGTTTGTTCCAAACTTTGTGGAATATTAAAAGGCGAAAAATCAATACGCTGTGAAGATTGTTGCACACATTCTAAAACACGCTCTGGCGTTAAATAGAGAAGACTAGGGTCTATTGGATGATAAGAAGTAGAATTTTCTTTATCATTTTCGCGCTCTTTGCGCGCATTATAATAGTCTTCAATAAGATGATAGCGCTCAATGAAGACTTCTTCTATGAGATGTTCAAAAACTATCGCTAAGTTGCCACAATGGTCAAACAAGCTATCAAGGTTTTCATAAAAAAATGGAAGCCAATGTTCCATACCAACAAAACGCCGACCTTGAGAAATTGCTTCATAAAGCATGTTATTTTTTTGTGATACACCAAATGTACGGGTATAATTGCTTTTAAAATGGCTGATGCGTTCTGGTGTAAGAACAACCTCACTCATTGCCTGTAATAAAAGTTCAGTTTTTTGGCCTGTTGTCCTTTGACTTTCTGGATCAAATACGCGGATACTTTCTAGGGTATCTCCAAAAAAATCAAGACGTAAAGGTTCAACATCCATCGGAGAAAAGATATCAAGTATTCCTCCTCTTACAGCAAACTCACCAACATCACGGACAACCGTAACACGTTCAAAACCATTGGTTTCTAGAAATTGAATAAGATTTCCCATGTTATTACGCTGGCCAACACGTGCGTGAATAAGCTGAGCTTCTATCATTTCACGAGGAGGCAACTTTTGCATAATTGCATTTGCTGTAGTTAATATAATTGCAGGATGTGGATCTTTCCGTAAATTTGCTATGTGTGCCAATGTTGATAGTCGACGTGCCATAACAGCAATTCCTGGTGATACGCGATCATAAGGCAAACAATCCCATGCAGGAAATTGAAGTACGGGTAAATTGGGTTCAATAAAATTTAAAACTTGTTGTAAATACGCAATTTTTGTTCCGTCACGGACAACATAGATGAGCGGTTTACCTTGTGCAATTTCTGAACTTAATTTAGCAAGCGCAAAGGCTTCAAATCCATCAGTAACGCCATCTAAAATCATACGAACAGAATTATTTTTGGGAATAACAATTTTTTTAAATATAGGCATCGGGATTAATAACTTAAGCAAGTACGATAATTGGCAATATCACGGAAAAGTGGACTATCAACTTCAGAGGGGGGCAAAATTTCTCCAGTAATCCATGTGAGTAAATCACGATCATCAAAAGACATAATATACTCAAGCTCAGAGAGCGTTCTATCATTCATCTCAGTGATATGAGCATCGACATAATGTCCAAAAATGAGATCCATTTCACGAATACCGCGATGCCATGCACGAAAAATCAATCGACGACGACGAGCATCTAATTGATTTTTGTCAACGACAAAAACTGTCATAAAAAATCTCCTTGAATAAAGTAATATAAACTATTCAATTAGTCGTAAAAATTTGTACCTTGCTTTAAGGAAGTTCTATAATCTTTTGTTCTTTAAGTGTAATTCGACGATGCATTTGCTTAGCCAAAGCGTAATTATGTGTTGCAATAAGAGCAGAAAGACCAGACTGACGAACAAGGATAGATAAAGCTTGAAAGACATAAGCTGAAGTTACTGGATCAAGATTTCCTGTAGGTTCATCAGCCAAAAGAACCGAAGGGCCATTTGCTACTGCACGTGCAATAGCAACACGTTGTTGTTCTCCTCCCGATAACTCTGAGGGACGATGGTTCGCACGATGAGAAATACGCAGATACGTTAATAATTTGCGCGCACGATCTTCTGCTATGGATTTTTTTAATCCTGCTATCATTTGCGGTATCATGACATTTTCTAACGCCGTAAACTCTGGAAGTAAATGATGAAATTGATAAACAAAACCAATATCATTTCGTCTTATAGCTGTTCGCTCACTATCAGAGCGCTTTGCACAAGAAACACCCCGTAACATCACATCACCAGCTGTTGGTTTTTCTAATAATCCAGCAATATGAAGAAGTGTTGATTTTCCAGCACCAGATGGTGCAACAAGTGCGACAAGCTCTCCACGATTAAGAATAAAATTGGCTTTATCTAAAACAATGAGAGGCTTATGACTCTCGAAAAAGTGTCTTTCAATCTCTACAAGCTCTAAAATAGCTGTCATTATTCATACCTCAAAGCTTGTACGGGATCTAGCTTAGCAGCACGCCATGCCGGAATGAGAGCAGCAAGAAACGACAAGAATAAAGCCATCATAGCAACCAAGACGGTCTGTTTCCACTCAATTTGTGCAGGCAATTTTGTTAAAAAATAAAGTTGAGGATTAAAAACGTCGACATTAAATAACCAAGATATAAAATCTTGGATATGATTAATATTCGCAGTCGCGATAACACCTAAAACTAAACCCAATATAGTTCCAATAAAACCAATCATCATTCCTGTAATGATAAATATACGCAAAATCGCACTCTGTTGAGCCCCCATCGTGCGTAAAATTGCAATATCATGACTTTTATCTTTTACAAGCATAATCAGCCCTGAAATAATATTTAAAGCAGCAACAAGAACGATCAGAGAAAGAATGAAAAACATAACATTTCGTTCAATCTGTAAGGCTGAAAAAAAAGCCTGATTGCGTGTACGCCAATCAATTAAATAGACCTGTTGATCAACTGCTTTTTCTACAACAGGTTTTATTTGATCAACAGCATCAGGATCATTTAGAAATAATTCTAAAGACTGAACCTTATCTCCCAAATTAAAAAACATTTGTGCTTCATGGAGAGGCATAAAGATAAATATTGAATCATATTCAGACATACCAACTTCAAAAATAGCAACGACTTTATAAGCTTTCACACGTGGGGTAACGCCAAAAGGAGTCTCATCACCATCTGGAGTAATAATACGAATATCTCTTCCAACTGTCAGTCCTAATTTTTCTGCTAAGCCACTTCCAATTGCAACACCTTCTTCTTGATCAAACCGAGAAATCGATCCTAATTTAATGTTTTGAGAGACTGTTTTAAGCTTTTCTAGATCTTGTTTGCGCATACCACGAACTAACGCGCCAGAGCCACCTTGAACTTCACCTTGAACAAGCGCTTGACCTTCAATAACAGGTAAAGCAAACTTCACACCATTTGTAGTTTCTAAAGAAGAAATAAGAGTCTTATAATCAGAAAAACCAGAATCAACTGTTTGAATAATAAGATGCCCATTCATACCAAGAATACGATTGAGAAGTTCTGTACGAAAGCCATTCATCACCGCCATAACAACAACCAGAGCAAATACGCCCAACATAATCCCAATAAGAGAAATAATTGAAATAACAGATGCAACGACATGTTTTTTATTGGGAATCATATAACGAAAAGCGATCATCCACTCATAAGATGAAAAGCATTTGTTTTTCAGCCTCTTCATAATATTTCCTATTAAATTATAGAAAGTTGGCTGAGCACATCTTCAACCTTTAGAGATTTTTTTATTCCTGTTTTTCGATCTTTAATTTCAACTTCATTTTGTGCAATGCTGTTAGGACCAACAATGATTTGCGTTGGCAAACCAATCAAATCCATTGTTGCAAATTTTGATCCAGGACGTTCATTTCTATCATCTAATAACGGATCAAAACCAACCTTCTTTAATCCCTGATAGAGAAACTCACATGCCTGTGTGCATTTTTCATCATCGGGCTTCATATTGATAATCCCAAAATCAAACGGTGCCATCGACTTTGGCCAAATAATACCATTTTCATCATGAGAAGCCTCAATAGCGGCCGCAACAAGACGCGAAGGCCCAATACCATAAGATCCCATAGAGACCACATGCTCTTTTCCATCTTGTCCCATAACTTTTGCTCCCATTGGAGCGGAATATTTAGTACCAAAGTGGAAAATATGCCCTACTTCAATACCACGCGCTGAAAGACGATTATGATCAGAAACTTTAGCCCACTCCTCTTCATTATGCATTTCTTCCGTTGCTGCATAAAAAGATGTCCATTGCTTAACAATATCATCTAAAACAGCTTTATCACTAAAATCAATTGAACTATCAGGAACGGTAAGTTCAAGAAATTGTTTATCACAGAAGATAGCACTCTCTCCTGTTTCAGCCAAAATGATAAATTCATGACTGAGTTTCCCCCCTATTGGACCTGTATCTGCACGCATAGGAATTGCTTTTAAGCCAAGGCGAGAAAAAGTGCGTAAATAAGCAACAAACATACGATTATAAGATGTTTCAGAGCCTTCATAATCAAGATCAAAAGAATAAGCATCTTTCATTAAAAATTCTCGTGCTCGCATCACACCAAAACGTGGACGAATTTCATCACGAAATTTCCATTGAATATGATATAAATTAAGCGGAAGATCTTTATAAGAACGAACATAAGAGCGAAAAATATCTGTTACCATCTCTTCATTGGTTGGACCATAAAGTAAATCACGCTTTTGACGATCTTTAATGCGGAGCATTTCCAAACCATAATCATCATAACGACCGCTTTCACGCCAAAGATCAGCAGACTGAATTGTAGGCATCAATATTTCTATTGCACCCGCACGTTCTTGCTCTTCACGAATAATTTTACAAACTTTATCAAGCACTTTTTTTCCCAAAGGAAGCCAAGAATAAATCCCTGATGTTTGTTGTCGAATCATTCCAGCGCGCAACATGAAGCGATGAGAAACAATTTCTGCTTCTTTAGGATTCTCTTTTAAAAGTGGAAGGAAATATTGAGAAAGACGCATTGAAATAATTAACTCCTAATCAGACCTATCATATCGGAACAATTTATCACACCCTCTATTCATCTATAGCCGCATTCTGAATACTTGCAAATATAACGATCTTATCATTTAAAAATTTATTGTGCTTTATTCTCTATTTTTCTTATTTAGCAATAAAATAAAAATGCTCTTCTCTTTTTAAATAACGTAATAGGAAAGTTTTTTTATTTTGACCGATGTAAAAAAACTGTACAGATAGGTTTTTTTTGCCAAATTTCATGAACAGCCGCTCTTACTGCACGTCGTGTTGCCTCTCGAATAAGTTCATTATTTTTCTGTTTCATGCGTGGGATATTATAAACTGTATTTTCTACGATATCTAAAAGAATATCTTTTAAACTTTCCCCCTTTCCATTACTTTCAGGTAACCCGAATGTTGTTAGACCTATATCCCCTAATAATTCATGCTTACTATTTATATGGAGAGAAATAGTAACATGACCAGCATAACTTAGTTTGCGGCGTTCACGAATCCCTAATTCATCTTCATCTCCAATTAGGCAACCATCCTTATAGATGCGGCCAACAGGAACTTGATCAATAACTTCTACAGGCTCTGGTGCAAGACGTAACATATGGCCATTTCTGATATCCATAACAGTTTTAATACCCGCTTGACGTGCTAAAGTTGCCTGAGCCTTAAGATGCATTGCTTCCCCATGTACAGGGACAAGTATTTGTGGCTTTATCCAATCATACATCTGTAAAAGTTCTGAACGACGGGGATGACCTGAAACATGAACAAGTGCATCTTCATTCGTAATAATTTTAATACCCAAATCAATGAAACGATTTTGTACCTCAATAATCGCTTTTTCGTTTCCTGGAATACTTCGTGATGAATAAATAACGGTATCACCAGCGGAAAGTGCAATACTTTTCATTCCATCACGTGACAGTTTAGCTAAAGCAGCACATGGCTCACCTTGGCTCCCTGTGACAATTAAAACAAGATCTTTTCGCGAGATGTAGCCATAATCATCTTCCGTTACAAATGGTGCTAAACCATTCATATAACCAAGCTCTTGTGCAACCATAATACTTCGCTTAAGGGAACGCCCAATGACAAGCACCTTACGTCCAGCAGCTTCAGCTGCAAGAGCAATAGAACGTATCCGACCAATATTAGAAGAAAAAGTCGCTATCGCAACACGCCCTTCAGCTTTAGAAATAATCTCTGAAAGACTGGCTTGAACTTGCTGTTCTGAAGGAGATATACCATCCCGACATGCATTTGTGGAATCACAAAGTAATGCTAAAACACCTTTTTTGCCTAAAGCACGAAATCTTTTTTCATCGGTTACAGCCCCGAGTGAAGGGGTATAATCAATTTTCCAATCACCAGTATGAATCACAGTCCCCAAAGAGGTTGTAATTGCTAAAGATACAGATTCTGGTATTGAATGGTTAACGGCTATAGCCTCTACAGCAAAGGAACCTACCTGAAAACAATCACCAGCTTGAAAAATATTGAGTAAAATTTTTTGAGATTCAAAATCTAATTGTTTTTTAGTTTCCAATAATCCTGCCGTAAAAGGCGTACAGTAAATCGGCACTTGTAACTTTGGACATAAATCAAGAACGGCCCCATAATGATCTTCATGTGCATGTGTTAAAACAAGACCCCGTATATTGTGTTTTTCACTTTCTAGAAAACGAATATCAGGCAAAACAAGATCGACACCTGGTAATTCAGAACCAGCAAAACTAATCCCCATATCAACCAGCAGCCATTCACGAAGATTTTGGGGACCAAATCCGTAAGCAGCTAAATTCATCCCTATTTCACCTACACCTCCCAGAGGTAAAAAAACAAATTCACATCTATTGGCTGCAACCATAAACCTCTCCCAAATCATTAAGGTATCTGATGATAAAATAATTTTTCAATAACGACCTGCATTAACAGAAGCAGCCGAACCAAAATGAACATCTCCAGCTGTTATAATGGCTGTCTGACCATTTTTTTGCTTTATGATGCAGTTAAAATCACTATCAAGACCATCAAAAACACCCTCAATGACTTTTTCATCATTCACCACTTTGACATGTTTCCCAAGATGAGCGGAATATAAAAGCCATTTTTTTCGGATTATTTCACATCCTTTTGATTGTTTCCAAAGAAGGTAATTTTTAGAAAAACACTCTGTCAAAACCGTAAATAATTGTTCTGCATCAATACGCAAACCGATATTCTTTAAGCTTGAAGTGGAATAGGGTGCATCTTCATAATTATATTTCACATTTATTCCAATACCAATAACCAAGGCATATTGTTGTGATGACAATTTTAAAATCTCAAGCAAAACTCCAGAGCTTTTTTCTCCTCTGAGCAAAATATCGTTTGGCCATTTTAAGCTCACAATATTGTTTGTCTGTTTTTCCTCTTTTATCAATTGTTTTATTGCCTCTGCCACACTTACTCCAGCAACAAAACCAAGTTGAGCTGCAGTTTGATGAACAATATCATCAATTAATAAAAGACTAGAATAAAGGTTCCCTTTTGGACTAGACCAAGTCCTCCCTCTTCTTGCTCTTCCCTGTGATTGTTCTTGTGCAACAATCCAAAGATTACCTTGATGACCAGTTAGCGCTTTTCGTTGCGCAATGAGATTTGTTGAATCAACACTATCGTACGCTTCAATAGTGTATCCCTGTTTTTGTGCAAAATCTGATAAAGTATAAACCATATTCATTAAAACAATACTGTTGCTGCTTTTTCTGCTAGCTCAGCGAACCAAACTCCAAAAAGCGCGTAAAATAAAATAAAGAATACAGAAAGACCAAGACAAAATTGAAGCTCTTTCGATAAAGCAACAAAATGCGCTTTTGCATCATCAAACCACATAATTTTAATGACTCGCAAATAGTAAAAAGCCCCAACAACAGACGCTATCATCCCAACGACAGCAAGTGGCGTAAGTCCAGCGTGGACAGCAGCAGAAAATGTATACCACTTTCCAAAAAAACCAGCCATAGGAGGTATGCTTGCTAAAGAAAAAAGCTGTATTGTCATCACAACAGCCATAAACGGATTCGTCTTTGCTAACCCTGAAAGATCATAAATATTTTCAACATTTCCATTCTGAGAGCGCATTCCAAGAATAAAGGCAAATGAACCAATCGTCATTCCAAGATAAATAGTCATATAAAGGATAACGCTTTTTATCCCAAGCATATCTCCAGCAGATAAACCAACAAGTGCATAACCCATATGACTGATCGACGAATAAGCCATTAAGCGCTTAATATTATTCTGACCGATTGCAGCAAAAGCACCCAGTATCATTGATGCAATCGCCATGAACACCAAAATTTGTTGCCATGCAGGCATCACGTTATCAACACGCCCTAGGGGAATAAAGGTCACCACAATAATACGGATGATTAAAGCCATTGCAGCAACTTTAGGGGCACCAGCAAAAAATGCTGTAATCGGTGTGGGCGCTCCTTCATAAACATCAGGTGTCCACATATGAAACGGAACAGCAGAAATTTTGAAAGCCAAACCAGCTAAAATAAAGACAATTCCAAAAATAACCCCCAATTGTACATTTTTATCTTTTAAAGCAAGAGCAATTTCGTGAAAACCAATTTGACCGGTAAAACCATAAAGCAAAGAAATACCATAAAGAAGCAACCCTGAAGATAATGCTCCTAAAACAAAGTATTTTATACCGGCTTCAGAAGATTTTACATTATTACGATTAATCGCTGCTAAAACATATAAAGCTAAAGATTGCAGCTCTAACCCCATATAAAGCGACAGCATATTACCCGCTGAAATCATAAACATCATTCCAAGGGTTGCTAAAAGAATAAGTACTGGAAACTCAAATATATTAAACTTTTGTGCATTGGCAAAACCAACAGACATGATAAGAGAAAAGAGTGCACCAATAAGCATTAAAATTTTCATATAACGACTAAAGGAATCGATAACGAGCGCATTGGTTTGAAATGAACCATTTTTCGGAAAAATTATAAGAATAATAATGGTTGCCACAAGAAGTGCTATAGCTAAACCTGTCACTGTTAAAGAAGCACGTGTATTGGAATAAACACCAATCATAAGCAGCACGACAGCTCCTAATGTAATTAAAAGCTCTGGAAGAATTAAGACTAATTGCGCTATTATTTCAGTTTGCATGTGCATTCTTCCCTTATCTAGTGCAGTTTATTGATGAGGGTTTCTACAGAAAACGCCGTTGCCTTAAGAATAGGCGTTGGATAGATACCAAAGAATATTGTAAGAATAACCATTGGATAAAGGAGGAATTTTTCTCTTAAAGAAAGATCTATTAATACTTTTAAATTCTCTTTATCCAAGGAACCAAAAACCACACGCCGATAAAGATAAAGGGCATAGGCTGCCGATAAGATAACACCTGTTGTTGCTAAAACAACAACCAATTTATTTACTTGAAAAACACCTATTAAGGTTAAAAATTCACCCAAAAATCCTGAGCTTCCAGGCAAACCAACATTTGCCATGGTGAAAATTAAGAAAACAACAGCATATTTAGGCATATTATTCACTAAACCACCAAACGCTGAAATTTCACGTGTATGCAAGCGATCATAGATAACCCCAACACAAAGAAACAATGCTGCTGAAACAATTCCATGGGATAGCATCTGATAAATAGCCCCTTGTATCCCCTGTTCATTCGCAGCAAAAATACCCATCGTTACATATCCCATATGCGCTATTGAGGAATATGCAATAAGTTTTTTGATGTCACTTTGAACAAGTGCAACCAGTGATGTATAAATAATAGCGATAAGCGATAATGTGAAAACAAAAGGCGCAAAATCTGCTGAAGCGATAGGAAACATAGGCAAAGAAAAACGAAGAAAACCATACCCACCTAATTTAAGTAAGACACCAGCTAAAATAACAGAACCCGCTGTCGGTGCTTCTACGTGAGCATCAGGGAGCCATGTATGAACTGGCCACATTGGCATTTTAACTGCGAAAGAAGCAAAAAATGCAAGCCATAACCATATTTGCATATGAGCAGGAAACTGATAATTGAGTAAAGTTGGTATATCAAGTGTCCCAGCCTCCCAATACATAACCATAAGAGCAACCAGCATAAGCACTGAACCAAGTAAAGTATATAAGAAAAACTTTATACTTGCATAAACACGACGTGCTCCTCCCCATACACCTATAATGATAAACATTGGAATGAGG
This sequence comes from Bartonella sp. AA81SXKL, assembly GCF_042196945.1. Lineage (NCBI taxonomy): Bacteria > Pseudomonadati > Pseudomonadota > Alphaproteobacteria > Hyphomicrobiales > Bartonellaceae > Bartonella > Bartonella sp. AA81SXKL. Next base: position 104,341 of record NZ_JBHIRH010000006.1, read on the forward strand.
CTGCCTTCAAAAAAAACATAGAATAGCATTGCATCAAGAGCACAAAAAACACCAATAATCGCAACTTCTAGAAGAAGAAACGCAATCATATAGGCTTTTAATCTCTCTTTAACATTCTCCCAACTTGCTAAAATACAGAAAGGCAAAAGAAAAGCCGAGAGAACAACAAAAAGAATAGAAATACCATCGACCCCCATATGATAGCTAATACCACCCCCTAACCAACTGGATTTTTCAACCATTTGAAAATTTTGGTTGCTAGAATCAAATCCTATCCAAATAATTAAAGAAATAATAAAAACAAATAGAGTCGTAAAAAATGCGACATTACGTATATTATGGCGTGCTACTTCACTATCATCTTTGATAAACAAAATCAGAAGAACACCAACAAGCGGCAAAAATGTAACCGTAGAAAGAATAGGCCAATCGGTCATTAGTTTACGCCCCCGATCATCATCCATGTAATGAGCAATGCAACGCCGATAAGCATTGCAAATGCATAGTGGTAAAGATAGCCTGTTTGCATTCGAACAACTCTATTTGTAATATCAACAACACGCGCTGCAATACCATTGGGACCTAGACCATCAATAATCTTACCGTCTCCCACTTTCCAAAGAAAAGAACCAATTCTAAAGGTAGGACGAACAAATAAAAAGTTATATAATTGATCGAAATACCACTTTTGGTAAAGAAAGTGATACACTCCTGGCATAATACGCGCCATTTTCTTGGGAAGAGAGGGAGCCACAATATAAAATAAATAAGCCAACATAAACCCAAGAATCATTGCTATAAAAGGCGACCATTTTACCCAATTAAAAACATGGTGAGCATCATGAAGAATATGATTATGGCTGCTTGTAAACAATGCTCCCTTCCAAAAAGCATTATACAAGTCACCAAAAAAGTAAGGTTGGAAAACGACACCAGAAAATATTGCTCCAATAGATAAAAGAAAGAGTGGAATCAACATAACTGGAGGCGATTCATGAACATGATGCATCACATCAACTGTTGCCCGTGGTTTACCATGGAATGTCATAAAGATAAGTCGCCATGAATAGAAACTTGTTAAAAAGGCAGCAAAAACAAGAAGATAAAAAGCATATCCTGAAGCAATATTATGAGATGCAAAAGCAGACTCTATAATCGCATCTTTTGAGAAAAAACCTGCAGTCCCGAAAAGTGTTCCTGGAATTCCAACTCCGGTCAAGGCAATGGTCCCGACCATCATCATCCAATAGGTGATCTTTATATGTTTGCGTAACCCACCCATTTTTCGCATATCTTGTTCATCAGACACAGCATGAATCACAGAACCTGCACCAAGAAACAATAAGGCTTTAAAAAAAGCATGCGTAAAAAGATGAAAGACAGCAGCGCCATAAGCTCCAACACCTAATGCCACAAACATATAACCAAGTTGAGAGCATGTAGAATAAGCAATAACACGCTTAATATCATTCTGCACCAACCCCACAGTTGCTGCAAAAAACGCTGTTGTTGCACCAACAATAATAATCACGGTCAAAGCAGTTGAAGAAAGTTCAAAAATTGGCGACATACGCGCAATCATAAAAACACCAGCCGTTACCATTGTAGCGGCATGAATAAGCGCTGATACAGGAGTTGGCCCTTCCATTGCATCAGGCAGCCAAGTATGTAAAAGAAATTGTGCGGATTTTCCCATCGCACCAATAAATAATAAAAGACATGTAATGGTAATTGCCGTCTGCCCATCAAATTGCCAATCTAAAAATGTCATATTTTGTATAAAGCTCTTGTCGGCAGCTTTTGCAAAAATAGAGGCAAAATCAACCGATTGGAACAAAACAAAAATACTAAAGATTCCTAAGAGAAAACCAAAGTCTCCAACACGGTTAACTACAAAAGCTTTCATTGCGGCCTTATTAGCAGAATCGCGCTGAAACCAAAAACCAATGAGTAAATAAGAAGCAAGTCCGACACCTTCCCATCCAAAAAACATCTGAATCAAATTATTGGATGTGACCAACATAAGCATCATAAATGTAAACAAAGAAAGATAAGAAAAAAAACGAGACCTTGAAGGGTCATGGTGCATATAACCAATTGAATAAATATGCACTAATGCCGAAACACTATTCACAACAATAAGCATGACAGCTGTTAATGCATCAACATGTAAAGCCCAATTAAAGCTTAAGTCACCAACAGTCATCCAATGTAATACCAATACATCAATCGCTGGAATATGACCAAGTGCAGTACTGAAAAATACTATCCACGATAATATGGCAACAACAACCATAAAGCTACATGTTATCAATTCACTCGCACGATCTCCTATCGTTTTTCCACCTAGTGCAGCAATTAAAAAACCCAAAAGCGGAAGAAAGACAATCGTATAATACATCACTGGTTAGCCTTTCATTACATTAACATCTTCAACCGCAATGGAACCACGATTACGGAAAAAAACGACCAGAATTGCTAAACCAATGGCAGCTTCAGCAGCTGCTACGGTTAAGACAAATAAAGCGAATACCTGACCAACGAGATCATGAAGAAATGCTGAAAATGCAACAAAATTGAGATTAACTGAAAGCAATATAAGCTCAATGGACATCAAGATAATAATCACATTTTTTCTGTTGAGAAAAATTCCAGCAATACCAATTGTAAACATTAAAGCAGAAACAGTGAGATAATGTGTAATATCAATATACATCTGCATAGCCCCCCTTACATACCTTTGCCTGATTCAACTTGTTTGATTTCAATGGCACTTTCTACCGTTCTAGAAACTTGCTCCGCAATAGATTGCCGCTTTACTCCTAATTTATGACGAAGTGTTAAAACAATAGCTCCAATCATTGCAACCAATAAAATCATTCCAGCAATTTGAAAATAGAAAACATAATCCGTATAGAGAATATCACCTAATGCTTGTGTATTTGTTCGCTGCGCTAAATCTGGCATTGGTTGCGTAACATGCGTTCTCAAGACTGGAGAAAAATAGCTACTCATAAAAACAACAATCAATTCTACAGCGATAATAACACCAATAAGAGCTCCAATAGGAGCATACCGAAGAGTTCCACTCTTTAACTCAGCAAAATCAACGTCAAGCATCATAACGACAAATAAAAATAAAACAGCGACAGCTCCAACATACACAACAAGCAGAATAAGCCCTAAAAACTCTGCTCCTGCAAGTAAAAACAAAGCTGCTGCATTAAAAAATGCGAGGATTAAAAACAAAACAGAATGCACTGGATTGCGTGCTGTAATAACAATAACTGCACTTGTTAGCATAATAAAAGCAAACAAATAGAAAAATGCCGCCGCTAGATCTGTTAGCATAGGCTTCTCCTTAATTATTCAAACAATTGGTATAAACTTCATACCAGATTACAATTTATCGGAAAAATATCCGACACCTCATTTAACGATACACTTAACGATAAGGCGCATCCATCAATATATTTCGAGCAATTTCTCGCTCCCATCGATCTCCATTCAATAAAAGTTTTTCTTTATCATAATAAAGTTCTTCACGTGTTTCCGTCGCAAACTCAAAATTTGGACCTTCGACAATAGCCTCAACCGGACAGGCTTCTTGACAAAAACCACAGTAAATACATTTAACCATGTCTATATCATAACGGATAGTTCTACGTGTACCATCATTGCGCCGTGGCCCAGCTTCAATTGTAATCGCTTGAGCAGGACAAATCGCTTCACATAATTTACAAGCAATACACCGTTCTTCACCATTTGGATAGCGACGCAATGCATGCTCACCGCGAAAACGCTGAGATACAAAACCTTTTTCATAAGGATAATTAATCGTGGGTTTTGGTGAAAAAAATTGACGCATAGCTAAGAAAAAAGCACTCACAAATTCCAATAGAAGAAGTGACTTTGCCGCCTGAATAAAACCTGACATCGTAACATCTCCTCTTAAACGAAATCCGTAAACTTTAAAAAAGCAGCAGTTATCACAACCATTGCTAGTGAGAGAGGAAGAAAAACCTTCCAACCAAGCCGCATGAGCTGATCATAGCGATAACGTGGAACAAATGCTTTAACCATAGCAAACCAAAAAAATACAAAACAGACTTTTAAAACAAACCAAATGATACCAGGAACCCAATTAAGCCACCAAACATCTAAGGGAGGCAGCCAACCGCCTAAAAATAGAATGGTTGTTAATGCGCACATTAAAACAATCGCAACATATTCACCTAGAAAGAAGAGCATGTAAGGCGTTGAAGAATATTCTACCATATGACCAGCAACAAGTTCGGATTCTGCTTCCACCAAATCGAATGGAGGACGATTTGTCTCTGCAAGCGCAGAAATAAAAAATATAATAAACATTGGAAAAAGGACCAACCAATTCCAATCGAGAAAACTGTTAAAAGGAAGACCAAGAGTTGTACCAAGCCCGTGCGTTTGTTTAAAAACAATTGTTGTGAGATCTAACGAACCACTTATTAAAATGACAGTCACAAGCACAAAACCAATGGAAACTTCATAAGAAACCATTTGTGCCGCCGAACGAAGAGCTCCTAAGAAAGGATATTTTGAATTTGATGCCCATCCCCCCATAATAACACCATAAACTTCAAGAGATGAAATGGCTAAAATATAAAGCAAGCCAACATTAATCTTTGCAATCTCCCAACCCTCATTGACAGGAATAACAGCCCAAGTTGATAAAGCAAGTGTCGCTGAAACAAAAGGAGCCAAAAGAAAAACACCCTTATTTGCACCTGCAGGGATAATAGGCTCCTTAACAACAAATTTAATTAAATCTGCAAAAGACTGTAACAAACCCCATGGTCCAACAACGTTTGGTCCACGACGCAATTGTACCGCTGCCCAAATTTTTCTATCTGCATAAAGAAGATAAGCAACTAAGACCAAAAGAACGACCAAAAGAAGAAGTGTTTTTCCGATTATAATGAGTAATGGCAACAGCCAAGTCATAAAGAAATCATACATCATTATTCCTTTTCCTTTGCCTTACTTTACTGTTTGTGTAGCACGGTTTTTTGCAAGAGATGAACATTCAGCCATAACAGCAGAAGCACGTGCTATCGGATTTGTTAAATAAAAATCTTTAACCATAGAAGTAAATGCTTGACTCTCGAGAGAAACCATTTTTGAACCAAGCGCCTTAAGACCACTTATATCAGAAGGCACTATATCATCAACAGCACAAAGGTGTGGATAATCATTAAACAAGCATTGCCTTAATTGAGAAAGAGAATCAAAAGGGAGCTTTTGTCCTAAAATATCCGATAAAGCACGCAAAATAGCCCAATCTTCTTTTGCTTCACCTGGAGCAAAACCAGCCCGATTTGTCATTTGAACACGTCCTTCTGTATTCACATAAAGCCCTGATTTTTCAGTGTAAGCAGATGCAGGCAAAATAACGTCAGCAGCATGTGCACCATTATCACCATGGCTCCCAATATAAACTGTAAAAGCTTTTGTATTGGCTAATTCTACTTCATCAGCACCAAGCAAAAATAGAACTTCACAGGTTTTAAGTATATTTGCAACCCCAAGCTTAGAAGTAAAGCCTATGTCCAACCCTCCAACAATCGAAGCTGCATTATGAAGAACCCCAAACCCATTCCATGTCTCACTAAGAGCACCTATATTATCAGCTAATTTAGCAAGACTTTTTAAAACAGATAAACCTTCACTTCCTGAAACCGCTCCCTCTCCGATAAGAATAAGGGGCCTCTTCGCTTCTTTTAAGACATTAAAAAAAACATCCTCTCCACGAATAAGTGTCGTTAATGTATCACTCCCAGATCCAAGGTAAGAATAAGGATAACGTAAATCGACTTTCTCTCCAATTAATGCAATAGGAAAATTGCCCATCCGTTGGCGCTTTAAAATACGCGCATTTAAAACAGCTGCTTCATGACGTGGATTAGATCCCACAATAAGCAGTGCATCAGCCTGTTCAATACCTACAATTGTAGGATTAAAAATATAACTCGAGCGCCCAAACTCTGGCGATAAAGCCCCCCCTCTTTGACGACAATCAAAAAGCGTTGAGCCCAAAGAACTCAATAATGCTTTAAGGGCATACATTTCTTCAACAGAAGCAAGATCCCCCGCAATGGCTCCAATTTTTTCTGGAAAAATTTTAGAGATTACCATTTTAATTTTTGCAAAAGCTTCTGTCCAACTGACAGGTTGAAGCTTTCCATCTTTGCGTACATATGGCTTATCAAGCCGCTGAGTCCGTAATCCATCCCAAATAAAACGCGTTTTATCAGAGATCCATTCCTCATTTACATCTTCATTCGTACGCGGCATAATCCGCATAACTTCACGGCCGCGGCTATCAATACGGATAGCACTACCAAGCGCATCCATCACATCAATCGATTCCGTTTTTACCAATTCCCACGGACGGGCATGAAACGCATAAGGTTTTGAAGTTAAAGCTCCCACTGGACAAAGATCAATAACATTTCCCTGTAATTCAGATGTCATAGCTTTTTCAAGATACGTCGTAATTTCAGCATCTTCACCACGACCGATCAAACCAAGCTCAGAAATACCTGCAACTTCCGTTGTAAAACGAACACACCGTGTACAATGAATACATCGTGTCATAACAGTTTTGACAAGAGGTCCAATATATTTATCTTCTACAGCACGTTTATTTTCTGTATAACGAGAACAATCTCGTCCATAAAGCATTGCTTGATCTTGAAGATCACACTCTCCCCCTTGATCACACACTGGACAATCCAAAGGATGATTAATGAGAAGAAATTCCATAACACCTTCACGTGCTTTTTTTACCATCGGTGTATTGGTAAAAATCTCAGGTGCCTCACCGTTAGGCCCTAATCGTAAATCACGAACCCCCATAGCACAAGAAGCCTGAGGTTTTGGTGGACCACCCTTAACCTCAACTAAACACATACGACAATTTCCAGCAATTGACAAAGATTCATGAAAACAAAAACGTGGAATTTCTGCCCCAGCCGCCTCAGCAGCCTGAAGCAACGTGTAGTAATCAGGAACTTCAATCTCTTTGCCATCAACTTTGATATTTATCATCACCCATCCAACCTGCGGATAACCCACTTAAAATTTGCATTCGGTCGCTCTTAAAACAAAATCCTTTATTAAACCGCTTCTAAAGCAATATTTTTGCTTTGGACTACATTTCGCGTGTATTCATCAATTCTACGCTCGATTTCTGGACGAAAATTACGTATCAACCCCTGTACAGGCCATGCGGCAGCATCACCAAGCGCACAAATAGTGTGTCCTTCAACCTGTTTAGACACTTCAAACAAAAGATCAATCTCGCGTTTTTGCGCTCTTCCCTCAACCATACGCCCTAAAAGACGCATCATCCATCCCGTCCCCTCACGACACGGTGTACACTGACCACAACTCTCGTGCTTGAAAAAAGCAGCTATACGCCAAATTGCCTTGATAATATCGGTTGATTTATCCATAACAATCATTCCCCCTGTGCCAAAAGAAGACCCGACATCTCGCATCCCATCAAAATCCATGATCGCATCGATCATATCCTCACCACGAACGACTGGACAAGAAGCCCCCCCTGGAATAACTGCTAAAAGATTATTCCATCCACCACGAACACCACTCGTATGTTTTTCAATTAATTCACGGAATGAAACACCAAGAGCGTCTTCAAATGTACAAGGTGCATTAACATGCCCTGAAACCATAAATAATTTCGTTCCAACATTATTTGCTCGTCCGATTGATGAAAACCACGAAGCACCCCGCCGCAAAATCGTTGGAACAACGGCAATAGACTCTACATTATTTACTGTTGTTGGACAGCCATAAATCCCCATATTGGCAGGAAATGGTGGTTTAAGCCGAGGTTGTCCCTTTTTTCCCTCAAGACTTTCAAGAAGAGCTGTTTCTTCACCACAAATATAAGCACCCGCTCCATGATGAATAACAATATCACAAGCATGCCCATATTTCGTTTTTTTGCCAAGTAAACCCGCATCATAGCATTCATCAACGGCAGCTTGAAGCGCTTCACGTTCACGAATATATTCACCACGAATATAAATAAAAGCAACATTGGCTCCCATAGCAAAAGTAGCGATTGCACATCCTTCAATCAAAGTGTGGGGGTCATGACGTAAAATATCACGGTCTTTACAAGTTCCAGGTTCAGATTCATCGGCATTGACAACCAAATAATGAGGACGTCCATCATTCTGCTTTGGCATAAAGGACCACTTCATTCCAGTAGGAAAACCAGCACCACCACGACCGCGTAAACCCGATGCCTTCACTTCATCAATGATCCAATCACGACCTTTGTCAATCATTTCTTTCAGACCATTCCAATGCCCACGCAACATCGCAGCCTTTAATGATTTGTCTTTTAAACCATAAATATTGGTGAAGATACGATCTTTATCAGCTAGCATACCCCACCTTTTTTTCTATTACCCATAGCATTTTCCGCTTTTCCTCAAATGCAATTTTTAAATATCTTTTCAAGACTTCTTACTTTTCGTTAAATGTTGCCATCATGGGTAGAATAATAAAATATTTTCTCAAGAAAAATACTTAATTATGTTCCCCATTCTTTCCTTATCCTTTTTTGGTGAAGACTTGAGAGATCTTTTTTTCTTTCTCATCATCAATAAGAGAAGTTAAACCACTAATCGGTTCCGACGATTTACGACTATTTTGCGGACCAACCGCTATCTCAGAACCCTTCCCTGCTTCAAATGCATCAATAATTTCTTCAAGGCGTTCAGCTGTAAGATCTTCATAAGTATCTTTAAAAATCATAACCATCGGAGCATTCACACAAGCACCAAGACACTCTACTTCTTCCCATGATAAGGTTCCATCCTGATTGGTCGCAAAAGGTTCATGATGAATTTTTTTCTGACAAACTTTAATCAATTCATCAGAACCACGTAACATACAAGGCGTTGTACCACAAACTTGAATATGCGCTTTTGTTCCAACAGGCTTAAGCTGAAACTGAGTATAAAAAGTCGCAACTTCTAAGACACGGATATAAGCCATGGAAAGAATCTGAGCAATATGCTCAATTGCAGCACGTGTCACCCAACCATCTTGCTCTTGAGCACGCATTAATAATGGAATTACAGCAGACTGCTGACGCCCTGCAGGATATTTTTTTATGGTATTTTTTACCCATATCTGATTTTCTTTTGTAAAAGAAAACTCCGCAGGCTGATAAACATCATCTGCAAGACGGCGTACGGACATTAGCGATCAACCTCCCCAAAAACAATATCAATCGAACCCAAAATAGCTGTAGCATCTGCTAACATATGACCTCTGGTTAAAAAATCCATAGCTTGGAGATGAGCAAACCCAGGAGCACGCAACTTGACACGATAAGGCTTATTGGTTCCATCAGAAACAAGATAAACACCAAACTCACCCTTCGGAGCTTCCACAGCAACATATACTTCTCCAGGAGGTGTATGAAAACCTTCCGTATAGAGTTTAAAGTGATGAATCAGTGCTTCCATCGAGCTTTTCATTTCACTCCGCGTCGGTGGTACAATTTTGCGATCCAAGCTCGAAACTGGTCCATTTTTTTCAGTACTCAGTAAACGCTCCACACATTGGCGCATAATTTTCGCTGATTGACGCATTTCTTCCATACGAATAAGATAGCGATCATAACAATCGCTATTTTTACCTATAGGAATATCGAATTCCATTTCATCGTAACATTCATAAGGCTGACTTTTACGCAAATCCCATGGAACACCAGCTCCACGAATCATAACCCCAGAAAAACCGCGTGCCCAAGCTTCATCAATACTTACAACGCCAATATCCACATTACGCTGCTTAAAAATCCGATTTGGGGTCACAAGCGCATCAAGTTTTCCGAGAGAAACAAGAAATGGATCAATAAAATCACCAATATCTTCAACTAAAGATTCTGGTAAATCTTGATGCACGCCACCAGGACGAAAATAATTTGCATGAAGACGAGCACCACAGGCACGCTCATAAAAAATCATCAATCTTTCACGTTGCTCAAATCCCCAAAGCGGTGGTGTTAAAGCACCAACATCCATTGCCTGTGTCGTTACATTAAGCAAATGATTAAGAATACGCCCAATTTCAGAAAACAAAACACGTATTAATTGCCCTCTTTTAGGAACTTTTATATCTAATAACTTTTCAATAGCAAGAACAAAAGCATGTTCCTGATTCATAGGAGCAACATAATCCAAACGATCTAGATAAGGACCAGCTTGGAGATAAGTCTTTGTTTCCATTAATTTTTCAGTACCGCGATGCAACAACCCAATATGTGGATCTACACGCTCAACAACTTCACCGTCCAGCTCCAGAACCATGCGCAAAACCCCATGCGCGGCAGGATGCTGCGGACCAAAATTGATATTAAAGTTTCGAACATTGACCTCAGCCACAATCAACCCCTTGCTTTTTAAAAAACTTCATATCAAATATCAAAAAAATCTATCACGCTAAAAAATATTTAATTATTTAAGAAATACAGTACCCTAATATAATGCCTTATCAAAACCAATATTATTTTTTTTCATCTGCTTTCCCATCACATGGCAAAGTATACTGTCCTCCTTCCCAAGGAGAAAGAAAATCAAAATTACGCATCTCTTGGCGCAAAACAACAGGCTCATAAATCACCCTCTTTGCTTCATTATCATAACGGCATTCAACAAATCCTGTCACAGGAAAGTCTTTGCGTAAAGGATATCCTTCAAACCCATAATCTGTTAAAATCCGTCTCAAATCCGGATGTCCTGAAAATAAAATCCCATACATATCATACGTTTCACGTTCATACCACTCTGCGCCAGGATAAACCGTACAAGCTGAAGCAACAGGAGTATTTTCATCTGTACGAACTTTTACACGTAAGCGTAAATTCTCACGAGGAGATAACAATTGGTAAGAAACATCAAAGCGCTTATCGCGAGAAGGATAATCCACACCACTAATGTCTGTAAGATTAATAAATTGACAGCGAGAATCATCACGAACAAACATTAAGACATCGATAATTGCATCAAGACGTGCCACAATGGTCAATTCACCAAAAGCAAGAACAGTCTCTTCAAGCTTATTTTTTAATTTGTTTTCCAAATAAGCAGCAAGCTCAACCAATGTTTCATCCACCATGACAAGAAAACTCTCTATCGCTCTATGGATCCGGTACGACGGATTTTTTTCTGTAGCAACAATATGCCGTATAATAATGCCTCTGCTGTAGGTGGACACCCTGGGACATATATATCGACAGGCACGATACGATCACATCCCCGCACTACTGAATAGGAATAATGATAATATCCCCCACCGTTTGCACATGATCCCATAGAAATCACATAACGTGGCTCTGGCATCTGATCGTACACTTTTCTTAAAGCAGGAGCCATTTTATTTGTCAGAGTACCTGCCACCACCATCACATCTGACTGGCGGGGTGAAGCTCGTGGTGCATATCCAAAACGCTCATTATCATAATGAGGCATTGAGCATTGCATCATTTCGATAGCACAACAAGCCAAACCAAAACTCATCCACATTAAAGAACCGGTACGTGCCCAAGTAATCAAAGCATCTGCCGAGGTAACTAAAAAACCCTTATCTGATAATTCAGCATTGATATCACGAAAAAACTTATCGTCAGATCCTATCAGCCCACCAGTATTTGGATCAATGATTCCTTTTGGTTTTGGAGCCTCAATCGTTGAATTATTAGATCTTAATTCCATTCAAGGGCTCCTTTTTTCCATTCATATATAAATCCAATAGTCAAAATCGCTAAAAACACAATCATCGACCAAAAGCCAAACATACCTATTGATTCGAATGAAACAGCCCAAGGAAAAAGAAATGCAACTTCAAGATCAAAAATAATAAATAAAATTGATACCAAATAGAAACGAATATCAAACTTCATGCGTGCATCACTAAATGAATTAAACCCACATTCATAAGCCGATAATTTTTCAGGATCGGGGGAACGATATGCTACAATATAAGGTGTAATCAACAAAACTCCAGCAATAACCGCTGACACAATAATGAAAATTAAGACTGGCAAATAAGAGCTCAATAAATAAGCCATAACCCTCTTCCATCGTAACGAAATGCCTGAGTTTAACACAATGATTCAATATTGCGTGACCAAACAGACAAATTTAACAATCGCTCTATTAACTCTATTCATACTGCTTCAAAGGCATACAGAGCGATACTTTTCTTATCGGCATAGGTAACGCAGAGCAAAGAAAGACGCAAGCCCTATTCTTATAAACCATATAAAAAGAAAGAAAATATTTATTCCCCAATCAAACACTTCACCACATTACTCATAGCATATGGATATTTTAAAAAGGAAATTTTATAAGGAATCACGAAATGGCGCGAGTGACGGGGCTCGAACCCGCGACCTCCGGCGTGACAGGCCAGCACTCTAACCAACTGAGCTACACCCGCGCATTTTTTTTGAACCAATTTAATTGGGTACAAGCGGTCGTGTAAGGGGTTCATGCGTTTATGTCAAGAAGGATTATGCATTTTTAAAAAAAATTATCAAATCCTATCTTTATTCTTGCGTTTAGAAAAATTTTTCCTTAAAGAGTTTCCATTCAATTGCTGATCATTGCATTGGGCGATTAGCTCAGCTGGTAGAGCGCCTCGTTTACACCGAGGATGTCGGGAGTTCGAGTCTCTCATCGCCCACCATATAGCTTTATATTCCTATTCAGTTATTGATTCTTCATATATTTTTTAAAGATTAAGGGATGCCTAAATAAAGTTAGGGGAATATGGTTTTTACTCTTTCCTTTACAAAGCGCATTCTTTTTGCCAGCTTTCTCTAACAATTTTTTAATAGTTCTAAATCTTCTTGTGAAATAATGTTTATCAGTCTAGCAAACATACCAACAGCTTCACATCTAAATGTATCAGAAGACTTTATAGTGAAACTTTTACAACAAGAATCCGATTCTCTTTTCAAAATTTCTGCTACCTCTTGATCTAAATCATAGAGTTCAATGATCTTTTCTTCCATGCCAATAGGTAGAGATTTTTTGCTAATCTCTACAGAAGATAAAAATGATACAGATATGTCTAATTTCTTAGCCATATCTAAGAGACGTTCGGAGTGATCAATACGAAGTTTGCGTAAAGTTTTACAAAAGGGTGTTAGCATTTAAATAAAACTCGTAAGAGTATAAGCTTTACGGCATAAACTGAGAAAATTATCCACCAATAATATGTTTCACGCAATCAGCAATGTGATTTACTTTCTTTGCATTAGCAGCAACTCCATTAAATTTTTTTATAATCCAATCAGCTCCTGTTCCAAGGTGTGTAATCCATGTTTTTTGAACAATAGGCTCAACAGCCCTCACAGTTTCTTCAGTAGATGTAGTTAATTCCAGAAATCTTTCACAAACAATTCGAGGCGCTTCAAAATCATTTGCTTCATTACGTACGGTAAACAAATTATCCAAATTATCGTCGTTAATAAGATAAGGGGAATGCGTCGAATAAATTACTTTATTGCCCTTTATGCTCGATAAAGTTTGTAAGGAGCTTAATATTTTCCTCTGTGGGTGAATATGTAAATTATTTGCTGACTCATCCAATAAAAAAATTATTCCATTTTTGCTTCTATGCCTGCGAACTTCTGTAAGGACTTTAAAACAAAAAAACCAAATAACCCCTTTACTTCTCTCATGTAAATAAAAAAAAGAGGTTATTTGCTTTAATTTGTAAACAATAATCTACAAAACCACTATTAGATTTTTCTATTATACAATCATCAAAAAGGCTCTTCCCTTCAGTAATATCCACCCAACCTTCCTTCACTACTGACTTCAAATAACCATTGATCAATCCTATACGCTGCTTAACAGCATCGTTGTCATCACAATCAACAATATCTTCCTGAAAACCAATACCAAGATTTTTTTCTTATTTTGTACTCGATTGGATGAGCCATAAACATACCGACATGCTTGGCTCGCATCTCCAAGGCAAGTATGGGGATTGTAAGTATTTGTGAACATGTTCCATGTTTCTTTCCACCAGTTACTGCCAGCAGGTATTGTCTCATAAGTATAGCCATTGCCGCTAATAATTCTGCTTACAAAGTCATATCTATTCCCATCAAAACCAATAGTGGTTTGTTTGCCATCACTCACATAACCTAACAGACCGGATGCAACTAAAACATTAGCCGCTGGTCCATGGAAATTGATCGTTGTATTGCCAGCTACATCATTTACACCTTCTTGTTTGAAAGAATTCATCATAATTAAAGCCTGTCAAACTGCCACAACTATGGGCATCAAAATGCAATCCTGTGTTACCATAGCGAGACATTAGATCTTTTGCTTCTTGTGTTGAATTGGTCAATCCCAAAAAAGTCTGCCTTCCAGAAGCTTCTGATAGCCCGCGACCAGAAGTTCTGAGATAGCAGAATTGGCTTCTGGGAACACAACAAAATAAAGCGGTGCATTTTTATCCTTCGCATATTGAACCGCATAAACAGCAGCTTCCTCTGGTGGAGTAAAGATGCCATTAAAGGAGACATGAACCTTGCCATCAGAACCTTTTTGTAAATTCTGTTGTTTTTCATCCGTTAAATAATGATATTGCAGCTGTGGGTTTCCATGACTGTCTCTTATAGGATTTCCATTTTCATCGGTTGCATAGATCACATTGCCATTTTCATCGTGATCCACGGTAGCTAGATGACAAGAAATTGATTTATAATGATAATTTACTGTTTTGTATATTGATTGAGAGTCTCGAATAACGTAAGATTCTCTCATTTCAAACCTGCTTATCTTGAATCAATCAAAATCATTCCCTTGCACGTCAAAAGCGGGATGAATGTGTGGATCAAATTTGTATAAGAAAGGATTAAAAAATGGCTCTTATGAACCGTCGGATTGTCCGAAACATTAAAGCCGATCTCATTATTATTAGTGAGGGTTAGTATAAGATAAATATAATAATCCTTGCCTGCTTCAAGAGGTTTTGTAATAAGAAAACTCACACCCTTTGTAAGACGGTGCAAGGTGTACCTATTCCCATGCTCTCCACCATGATAACAGCGAAAAAATGCGCCGCTGTTGATTATAATACCTCTTCTTTTTTGCAAATCCGCTTCCCGAATTCTTTGTGGTTGAACAAAACGCACATTCTCTAAAAAATAAGTAGAAAAAGAATTTACACTACCTTCAAGAAAAGAAAGACTGTCACTGTTCCTCTGTGCCTTCTCTTGAACTTCTGTCAATGCACTTTTTGCTTCTTCCGCTAAAGCTTTTGCCTCAGAGGCGGCTGTATTCGCAGAATTTGTCGTTGCTGTAACCATGTCTAATGAACTCTTGACCTCTCCAAGCCCTTGCTTCGTCGTATCAGCTTCTTCTTTTGCTTGCTCCGCAACACTCTTCGCTTCTTCTGCTGTCGACTTCGCAGTCTCGGCTACTTCCTTGGCTTCTTCTGATAAACTTTTTGCACTCAAAGCGGTTTGGCTTGCATGATCACTCGTGGATTTTGCTTCATTGGCTATTGTTTCTAAGCCTTCTGCTTTAGATTTTGCATCGCTAGCCTCTCTTAGTGCTTGATCTACTTTCTCTGTTACACTCTCTGCTGCACTTTTCGCCGCTTCCGCCAAACCCTTCGCTTCTGAAGCTGTTTGCGAGGCTTGTTCCACTCCTGTTTGCGCCGATTCGGCAACTCTCTTAACAGAGGAAATGGAGGCTTTAACTTCATCACACGCATCCTTTGTCTGTTCTGAAAGAGCCTTTGCCTCTTCTGATGTGCTTACCGCTGTCTCTGATTGTGACAATGCATTGAATTATAATGATAATTCACTGTTTTGTATGTTGAATGAGAGTCTCGAATAACGTAGGATTCTCTCATTTCAAAGCTGTTTATCTTGAATCAATCAAAACCACTCATTTGCACATAACAAGTGGGATGAGTGTGTGGATCAAATTTGTATAAGAAAGGATTAATGACAATAGAAGAATCTCAACTGGAGAAAAGACCAGATGAAAAAATACGAGCTCACTGATGAAATAAAAGAATTTCATGATACAAGAACCGATAAAAGTAAAAAACTTTATCGCATACGTGCATTAAGAGATTTTAGAAATATTAAAAAAGGTTACTTAGGCGGCTATATACAAAAAGAAGACAACCTATCGCATGAAGGCGATTGTTGGGTTTGGCATAAAGCTATAGTTTATGGTGACGCTAAGATTTTCGGCAATGCACAAGTATTTGAACGCGCAAAAATTACAGGCAGGGCGCGTGTTTATGAAAATGCAAAAGTTTGCGGTGGAGCATATGTTGAATATGATGCGCAAATTTACGGCAATGCGCAAATTTACGGCAATGCACAAATTTATGGTGAGGCTCGAGTTTTGGGCCATGTTTATGGCAATGCCCGTGTCTATGGAGATGCTTATATAAGTGATAAAGCACACATTTCCGGAAATATAAAAATTCTAGATGGAGTATATATTTTCGATAATGTAAATATTTCTGGTAATCTTGAAATTCGTGGACGCAATTCAATCATCTACGAAAGTGACTATTCAGCAAGCGATATAAGCTACATAAGCCGTTTCTAACACCGAAAAACCAATTTTTAAACACCAGCGTGATTCATGCCACGGGAAAACTGTACGCAAATAAAGGAAAAAAACATGACAAATTCTACTTTTTTAAACGAAATGGCAGAAAAATATGGATTTTCTGCTGAAGAATTTCGAGAAACAATCATAAAAACTTGTATTGGATATAAAAATGCTAATGCCATCTCTGATGCAGAATTTGCCGTTTTTCTTTTTGTTGCCAATACTTATGGACTTAACCCTTTAACAAAAGAAATCTATGCTCTCCCTAAAAAAGGCGGCGGCATCATACCCGTTGTTTCTATCGACGGTTGGATAAAGATCATCAAATCAAATCCTGACTTTGATGGCATGACCTTTCAAGATCAAATCAATGAGGATGGCAATATCATTGCTATCAAATGTGCTATTCGTCTCAAAGGGATTAAAGACCCTATCGAAGTCACCGAATATCGCAAAGAATGCGAACAAGAAAAAAGTGAAGCATGGCAAAAATATCCAGCACGTATGTTGCGCCATAAAGCCACTATACAATGTGCTCGCTATGCTTTCGGGCTTTCCGGTATTTATGAAGAAGATGAAGCAAAACGTATCAATGAAACAAACCATAACCTACAAACGAAGTTAGTTTCTTATGATGTGCTTACGCAAATCAAACAATTAATAAACATCACTCAAACAGAAGAAGAA